>CAZEQO010000007.1:14320-24438 GCA_964514365.1 uncultured Robiginitalea sp.
CTGGAAAAAACAGGCCATGATAGATGTCACTATTGCTGTAATCGTAGTGTTTTTGCCTTTGCTCTCTTTTTTACATCTTTTGATTCCTGAGGAGGGCGCTACCATTCGGCTTTTAGGATTTGATTTTGCGCATGGTTTTGCTGATAATCACGTCTTTATATGGTTTGTGTTCATGCATATTTCTTCTTTTGTTTTTACACTGTCGATCTTCCTTTTTTCAAAAGGGTTTTGGAGGTATCTGCTCTTGCCCCCGCTTTACTATTTTATAACTTATCCAATTTGGGTATATCACGAAGAGTCAACATATTTCTCTGATTTATTGTTCGGTTTACCCGGTATTTTTATAATCCTTTTGATGGTAAGCCTTATCTTATATCTGGACTACATCGTTAAAAATAAGTTGGTGAATCGGGACATTGAGCTAACCTTTGAAGCGGGGTGCAGAGAGCTCTTTGAGGCCTGGAATTCCAGTTATAATCGGGAAATTCGAAAAACCCTTCAAAGCAGATCAGATTTCTCACCCAAAGAGTATCTGCACCGGGTATATTATTACAGTAACCTGGCAGATCGGATGGAAGGGATAAATTCGGCCTCCTGCGCTTCTTCGGCGAGGGGGCCTGGTGTATTGTTGAATTTGGCCATGAGCGGTCTGCTCTTGGTCTTGCTTGCTTTGCTTTTTGTGTTTCACTGGATTCCGGAAAATGAAGCATCCAGTGTTGTATTCGGTTTACGAGTGGGTAGTTTTGGATTTAAGGATTCCTCTACCTTCGTATTCTACGCCTCCAACAAAATGGTTCTTTGTGTCCTGGGGCTCGCCTGGTTTGCCACCTGCCCATACTGGTGGAGGTGGGCGATTCTTTCACCTGTGCTGTTTTATTTGTATCAGTTTTGGGAGCTTTTCCAGTCAGTTAATGAGATTGACAGCTCGGGGAACCTGAAGGTCCTGCCACTGGCCTTGCTTTCGGTGTTTGTTGTTGCTGTTTTATGGAAACTGATCCGAAGCATTTCGATTACACGGGATTACCGTCAGCTTTTAAAGCTTGAGTTGGATAAGAATTTAGAGCAATTCAGCCGGGAAGAAATCCAAAATAAACTGATGCAAATTAAAGTACATAACCCTGAAGTCCTGTAATTGAAGACCCTGAGACCGGGGGAAGGGTTTATTCCGGGTCCTTGCCCATCTCCTGGGTAACCTCCCTGAGTAGAGCTTTTAGGTCATCCCGCTGGCGCTCTTGGATTTTTACCTCAATAATGCGCTCTATTTCCTGTTTTCTGTGGTCTGGAAGACTATCGAAGTCAAGTATTTCTGTAGCTTCTTGCGACTTAAACATCTTCCCTTTACCTGTCAGGAGCCAAACGACATTTAAATCGGGGTAAGTCCTGAGGATGGTCTCAATGACATCGCTGCCGATGGATGCCCTGTTTTTTGCCATACGCAACGTATAACCGTTGCTCGCGCCAATAGACAAGTCAAACTGCCGGGCGCTTAACCCGGACTGTTTAATAAACATCATTAATCGATCAATAGTTTTTATCACAGCTAACTGCTATTGGATTGCACAAATATACACTCTTTTTGTACTGTTAGAAAATATTCTAAGGAATTTGAAGTAGAATTTGAAATATTTCAAAAAATATTACATTATATAGAAAATATACTATATCTTGCTTTAATCACATTTGGTCCCCTTACCTAACCCTAATAAACGACATTATGAAGACCATCAAACATGTAGAGCGGTTACAACGGCTGCACAACCTGATCGAAATGGAATGTACAGGATCTCCCTTACGAATTGCTGAAAGGCTCAGGATCAGTGAGCGAACCGTCTACTACCTCATTGAGCAATTGCGGGACTACGAGGCTCAAATTGGGTACGACCGCGGACGTAAAACGTATTATTACAAGGATGATTTTGTCCTGGAGGTAAACTTTTCGATCTGTATTGGGAATCCCGATCAGGTTACGGAAATTCTCGAGGGCAGTTATTTTAAAAACCGTTCCAGATCCGATAGCGACCAACGCAATTCAAAATACTTATAATATTTATCGAGGCTGTAAAACGGCAAAAGGTACAATCTGCTCTTCAAGGGATATTCCACCGTGCTGATACGTATTGCGGTAATAGCTGGCGTAATAATTATAGTTGTTGGGATACGCAAAAAACAGATCGTTTCTGGCAAAGATGTAAGAACTGCTTACATTGATACTGGGCAAATGAAAATCTGAAGGGCGTTTGCACTCTAAAACATCCTTTCGTTCATACGTTAGGCTCTTCCCGGTTTTATACCTTAGGTTCAGGCTGGTCTCCCGATCCCCGATGACCTTTGAAGGTTGTTTAACGTTTATAGTGCCGTGGTCTGTGGTTATGATGAGTTGTGTGCCCATGGCCTGCGCTTGTTGAATAAGTTCCAGCAATGGGGAATTCCGGAACCAACTCATCGTCAGGGAACGATAGGCTTTGTCATTGGATGCCAGTTCTTTGATCACTTCCATTTCCGTTTTCGCGTGGGAGAGCATATCTACAAAATTGTATACCACTACGGTGAGTTCCATATCGCCATGGGACTTAAAGTGTTTCAGGAGGTTTTTTCCCTGCTTGAGTGAACTTATTTTATGGTACTCCCATTTGAGATTTAGTCCAAGCCTCTTTAACTGGGCCTCCAGGAACGCTGCTTCATGGAGGTTTTTCCCACCTTCGTCCGTGTCGTTTTTCCACAGTTTCGGGTGTTGCTTCTCCATATCCAGGGGCATCAAGCCTGAAAAAATGGCATTACGTGCATACTGTGTGGCTGTGGGGAGGATACTGTAATACGCGGCTTCCTCAGATTTTTTATAGTAAGGGAGCAGTACTTCTTCCAGTACCATCCACTGATCGTATCTCAGGTTATCGATAACGACCATCAGGGTAGGGCCTTTTTGAAGGACGGGTGCTACTTTTTTGCGGAACAGGGTATGGGACATCACCGGTGCATCTGGGTATGCCTTTTCGATGAATTTCCCAAACTGATTATTGGCTTCGGATTTCTGGGACTCGAGTATTTCGAACATTCCGCTATCTTCAATATGTTCGAGTTCCAGTTCCCAGTAAATTAATTTCTTGTAAAGGTCTACCCATCCTTCGAAGGAATTTACCATGGAAAGATCCATGGCGATTTTCCGGAACTCCTGCTGGTAAGTGGCTGTAGTCCGTTCGGAAACCAGCCTGGAATGGTCCAGATTTTTCTTGAGAGACAACAGGATCTGATTGGGATTGACCGGTTTAATGAGATAGTCCGCTATCTTTGAGCCGATGGCCTCTTCCATCAGGCTCTCTTCTTCATTTTTGGTAATCATAACCACCGGCAGGGAGGCGTTGATTTGTTTGAGTTCCATAAGGGTTTCCAGTCCTGAAAGTCCGGGCATGTTCTCGTCGAGAAAGACAATATCAAAGGCTTGTTTCCCGAGGGCTTCAATAGCGTCCTGCCCACTGGGGCATTTGAACACAGTGTAATTCCGGTCTTCAAGAAAGAGAATATGGGACTTGAGCAAATCGATTTCATCGTCCACCCACAGGATGTTGATTTTTTCCATGACTTGTTTCTTTGGGGGGACGGGACGTCCCTTTTGAACCGGCAGTTGATTGATGATTCTGGCGGCAATTTTCTACCTTTGAGATCACAAAAACCGTTCCTTTGAAGCGATCTCCCAAGTTGAAACTTTTCAATGATCCAATTTACGGATTTATCCCCATACCCAATAACCTGATTTTTGATCTGATCGCACATCCCTATTTTCAAAGACTGAGGCGAATTTCACAGATGGGGTTGAGTTATCTGGTGTATCCCGGGGCTCACCATACCCGGTTTCATCATGCCCTGGGAGCTATGCACCTTATGCAGCAGGCCATTGGGATGCTCAGACAGAAGGGGGTTCAAATAGACCAGGAGGATGCAGAGGGGTTGCTTTGTGCCATACTACTCCACGATATCGGACACGGGCCTTTTTCCCATGCTCTGGAGAATGAACTTTTTCGCGGATTGGACCACGAGGGGCTCTCCCTTAGATTTATGGAGGAACTCAATACGGTTTTTGAGGGGCGGTTGCAGACGGGTATTGATATTTTTCAAAAAACCCATCCCAAACCCTTCCTGAATCAACTTGTATCCGGTCAGATCGATATGGACCGTATGGATTACTTAAAACGAGACAGTTTCTACACCGGGGTGGCCGAAGGCAATATCAACTCTGAACGCCTCATTGCCATGCTTTCCGTATATAAAGGAAATCTCGTGGTGGATGCCAAGGGGATTTATTCTGTTGAGAAATTCCTTATGGCTCGGCGTTTTATGTACTGGCAGGTATACCTCCATAAAACAAGCCTGGCGGCAGAACAACTTTTAATCCGGATTATGCGGCGGGCCCGTCAGCTCTATCAAGGAGGGGAGCTGCACTGTCCTTCTCCCAGTCTGAACTATTTTTTGGGCCTTGCGGAGGATCAGACTGACATTTCCAGGGCCGCACTGAAAACTTTCGCCCTGTTGGATGATGTCGATATTCTGGCCGCTCTAAAATCCTGGCAACAGGATTCAGAACCCATCCTTGCCAGGTTGTGCGAAATGATCCTCGATCGAAAACTGCCAACCATAAAAATCAAGGATACGCCCATAGCACCCGAGCGCATTGAAAAGAAAAAGAGGCAGTTCATGAAGGCTACCGGTTTTACCAGGGAAGAAGCGTCTCATTTTGTCTTCTCGGGGGAAATCAGCAATCAGACCTACAGTTCGCAAACCCAAATTCTCATTCTCGAAAAGAATGGTGAGGTTTCTGATGTCGCCCGGCATTCGGGACATTTAAACCTGGGATCCCTTTCTGAAACACAGACACGGTATTATATCTGCTATCCGAAAAAAGGGATATGACAATTTTTCTTACTTTTGCCACATTCTAATCTAATTTCAGGTAACCTTTTGGAATTTACGGCCAGTCAGATCGCAGGCATCCTCGAAGGCGAGGTGGATGGCAACCCAGGAGTTGCGGTTCACAAATTGTCTAAAATTGAGGAGGGAGAAGTCGGCTCTTTAACTTTTTTGGCCAATCCAAAATATACGCCCTACATCTACAGGACGGAAGCCTCCATAATTATTGTAAATAAGGATTTCATTCCCGAACAAGAGCTGAATTCCACCCTCATAAAAGTGGATGATGCGTATAAAGCTTTTTCTAAGCTACTGGCGTATTACAATCAGGTGAAAAATAACAAAACAGGGGTTGAAAAACCTGTTTTTATATCGGATTCGGCGACCTACGGAACGGATATATACCTCGGTGCTTTTGCCTATATTGGTGCAAATGTCGTCCTGGGGGACAATGTTAAGATTTATCCGAATGTCTACATAGGCGATAACGTAAAAATAGGGGACAACACAATTGTATTTGCAGGAGCTAAAATTTACTCCGAGACCCAAATTGGCGCCGACTGCGTCATACACAGCGGTGTGATCCTGGGAGCGGATGGATTTGGTTTTACACCGGATGAGAATGGGGAGTTTGCCAAAGTGCCTCAAACGGGAAATGTGATCCTCGAAGATCATGTAGACGTTGGAGCAGGGACTACCATCGACCGGGCTACCCTCGGTTCTACTGTACTGAGGCGAGGGGTAAAACTCGACAATCAAATACAAATAGCCCACAATGTCGAGATAGGTGAGCATACTGTAATTGCGGCTCAAACCGGGATAGCCGGTTCGACGAAAATTGGCAGGAATTGTATGATTGGGGGGCAGGTAGGTATTGTAGGCCATATCGTTATAGGAGACCGGGTACGGATTCAGGCACAGTCCGGAATTTCAAGGAATATAAAGGATGACGAAGTACTGCAGGGATCCCCGGCCATGGTCTATGGAGATTACAATAAGTCTTATGTGCATTTCAGAAATCTGCCCAGATTGGTGCAGCGGCTTGAAAATCTGGAATCGTCAAAGGGGAAATAACAAATGACCAAACAGCGAACAATAGCAAAGGAAGTGAGCCTTAAAGGTGTAGGGCTGCACACGGGAGAGAAGGTGACCATGAAGTTTGTGCCCGCTCCGGAGAACCACGGGTTTGCATTTAAAAGGGTAGACCTGGAAGGGGAACCTGTCATTGAAGCAGATGCCTCTTATGTTATCAATACCCAAAGGGGGACAAATCTGGAAAAACACGGGGTAAAAATTCAAACCTCCGAGCACGTTTTGGCCGCTCTTGTGGGCCTGGATATAGATAACGTCCTTATTGAGCTCGATGCCCCCGAACCGCCTATTATGGATGGCTCTTCGAAGTATTTTGTGGAGGCCCTGGAAAAGGCCGGGGTGGTAGAGCAAGAGGTCGATCGGGAAGTTTTTGTGGTTAGTGATGTCATATCCTACAGGGACGAAGCCACGGGCAGCGAGATTACTGTAATCCCCGCCGATCAGTACCAAATTACCACGATGGTGGATTTTGGAACCAAAGTCCTGGGCACCCAGAATGCGACTCTGGAGTCCATTTCTGATTTTAAGTCTGAGATTTCGGATGCCCGTACCTTTAGTTTTCTCCATGAGTTGGAAATGTTGCTTGAGCATGGGCTTATCCGGGGAGGAGACCTGAATAATGCCATTGTATACGTAGATAAGGAGATTTCAGCCGAAACCATGACACGGCTCCAAAAGGCCTTTAAAAAAGATAAACTCTCCGTGAAGCCCAATGGTATTTTAGACAACCTGACGCTTCACTATCCCAATGAAGCCGCAAGGCACAAGTTACTGGATGTTATTGGGGATTTAGCCCTTATCGGTACGCGGATTCAGGGGAAGGTCATCGCCAATAAACCCGGGCACTACGTCAATACGCAATTCGCCAAAAAGCTCTCAAAGATTATAAAACTGGAGAAGCGGAATAAGGTCCCGAAATACGATTTGAATAAGGAGCCTTTTATGGATGTGACGCAGATCATGCAGATGCTGCCGCACCGCCCACCTTTCCTTTTGGTCGACCGGATTCTCGAACTATCGGATACCCACGTGGTAGGGTTGAAAAATGTGACCATGAATGAGCCTTTTTTCGTCGGTCACTTTCCCGGTGCACCGGTTATGCCCGGGGTGCTGCAGGTAGAAGCAATGGCGCAAACCGGGGGGATTCTGGTGCTGAGTACCGTGCCCGATCCTGAAAATTACCTCACCTATTTTATGAAAATTGACAAGGTGAAATTTAAACAACAGGTAATGCCGGGCGACACCCTTATTTTTAAGTGCGATCTGGTATCACCCATTCGACGGGGTATTTGCCATATGCAGGCTTACGCCTATGCAAACGGAAAACTCGTTTCCGAAGCTGAGCTGATGGCCCAGATAGTCAAAACCAAAAACAACTAGCATGAATCAGCCGCTGGCCTATGTGCATCCGGGTGCCAAAATAGCCAAGAATGTGGTTATTGAGCCCTTTGCCACCATACATAACAATGTTATTATTGGAGAGGGGACCTGGATTGGCTCCAACGTGAGTATCATGGAAGGGGCCCGTATTGGCAAAAACTGCAGTATTTTTCCGGGTGCAGTTATATCCGCAACGCCTCAGGATCTCAAATACGATGGAGAGGAGACTATTGTCGAAATCGGGGATCATACGACCATACGGGAATGCGCTACGATTAATAAAGGAACGGCAGACCGACAAAAGACGGTAATCGGCAAACACTGCCTTATCATGGCCTATTGCCATGTGGCCCATGATTGTATCGTGGGGGATTATTGTGTTTTTTCAAATAATTCAACCCTGGCCGGTCATGTCACTATTGGGGACTATGTAGTATTGGCCGGTATGGTGGCTGTACAGCAGTTCGTTTCCGTGGGATCACATGCTTTTGTAACCGGGGGTTCCCTGGTCCGAAAGGATGTCCCGCCTTTTGTAAAAGGGGGGCGTGAACCCATGTCTTATGTGGGGATCAATTCCGTAGGACTTCGAAGACGTGGATTCTCAACAGATAAGATCAGGGAGATCCAGAATATATATCGCATCCTCTACCAAATGAACTATAATAATTCCCAGGCTGCCCAGATCCTGGAGGCGGAAATGGAAGCCACCCCGGAACGGGATGAAATCCTCCAATTTATCCGGGATTCACAAAGGGGAATAATGAAAGGATATTTCAGTAACAATTAACTATGGCTACAACATCAGATATCAGAAAGGGATTGTGCATTCGCTACAACCATGATATTTATAAAATTATTGAGTTTTTGCATGTCAAGCCCGGTAAGGGACCTGCTTTTGTGCGGACCAAACTGAAAAGTGTGACAACGGGAAAGGTGATCGACAATACCTTTTCCTCGGGCCATAAAATCGAGGATGTTCGGGTCGAGACCCGATCCTACCAGTATCTCTATGCCGAGGGGGAAACGTATCATTTTATGAACACCGAGGACTACAACCAGATCTCCCTTCAGGAAAACGCCCTTGATGCCCCTGATTTATTAAAGGAAGGGGAGGTGGTCACCATTCTTTTTAATACTGAAGACAGTATGCCCCTGTCGGTGGATATGCCTGCGAGTGTGGTCCTGGAGGTTACTCATACAGAGCCAGGGGTTAAAGGGAATACGGCTACCAACGCTTCTAAACCCGCTACTGTGGAAACCGGTGCCCGGATCAACGTTCCGCTTTTTATCAATGAAGGGGACAAGATCAAAATAGATACAGAAAAAGGGGCGTATATGGAGCGCGCCAAAGAATAGGGAAGCTCAAATGAAATTTCCAAGACCACACAGACTGGAGGAAATCGCGGACTTACTGGGTGTAACCTTCGTAGGAGATAAGGATTTCCCGGTTCTTGGAATCAACGAGATCCACGTTGTCGAGCCCGGGGATATTGTTTTTGTCGATCACCCGAAGTACTATCAAAAAGCCCTGGATTCGAAGGCCACCATCGTCCTGATCAACAAAGAAGTCGCTTGTCCGGAAGGTAAGGCCCTGCTGGTTTCAGATGATCCATTTCGCGATTTTAATCGGTTGACAGCCCATTTCAAACCTTTTCAGGCGGCTCAGGCCCGGATCGATCCTTCGGCGACCATAGGAGAAGGAACGGTAATACAACCCGGTGTTTTTATCGGAAGGAATGTGCAAATTGGGAAGCACTGCATTATCCACCCGAATGTGGTGATACAGGATTCCTGTATTCTCGGCGATCGCGTTATAGTGCAGGCGGGTACTATTATCGGATCGGACGCCTTTTATTACAAGAACCGTCCACAAGGCTACGACCGGCTCCTTTCAGGGGGCAGGGTAATCCTGGAGGATGAGGTAGAATTGGGGGCGCTTTGCACTATTGACCGGGGCGTCAGCGGGGATACCCGAATTGGCAAAGGCAGTAAATTGGACAATCAGATCCAAATAGGACATGACACCGTAATTGGAAAAAAGTGCCTCATTGCCTCCCAAACAGGAATTGCCGGATGCGTGGTGATCGAAGACGAAGTCACTATTTGGGGACAGGTTGGTATTACCAGCGCCATACGAATTGGGGCTAAAGCCGTTCTATGGGCCCAGGCCGGGGTTTCGAAATCCCTCGAAGGAGGGAAGGGCTACTTTGGCAGCCCTGCAATGGAGGCCAGGGAACAGCTTAAACAAATGGCAGTATTGAGGCAAATGCCCGAAATTGCGAAACAAATAAAAAAACAATAAGTATTCACTGGGCCTGTTTTTAACGAAGCCCTATTTTTGACTGAGAAAAAAAAGAAGATATGAGTGTATTGGTTAATAAGGACTCCAAAATCATTGTTCAGGGATTTACCGGAAGCGAGGGGACTTTCCACGCGGAGCAGATGATTGAGTATGGAACGAATGTGGTCGGTGGAGTGACGCCCGGTAAAGGGGGGCAGAGCCATTTGGAACGCCCCGTTTTTAATACTGTTTCCGATGCCGTTGCCGAAACCGGGGCGGATACAACCATTATTTTCGTGCCCCCTGCTTTCGCTGCCGATGCCATCATGGAAGCAGCCAATGCAGGGATCAGGGTGATTATTACCATTACAGAAGGAATTCCCGTAGCCGACATGATTAAGGCATACGATTATGTGAAAAGCCGCGGATTACATCTGGTTGGTCCAAACTGCCCCGGAGTAATTAC
>CAZEQO010000007.1:24448-32301 GCA_964514365.1 uncultured Robiginitalea sp.
CGGGTGAGGCTAAAGTGGGGATCATGCCCGGATTTGTGTTTGAAAAGGGCAAGGTAGGGCTGGTATCCAAGTCAGGAACTCTTACTTACGAGGCTGCCGATCAGGTAGTGCGACAGGGTCTGGGTATTTCTACTGCCATTGGGATTGGAGGGGACCCGATTATCGGGACAACTACGCGCGAGGCTATGGAAATGCTCATTGGAGATAATGAGACGGATTGCGTCGTAATGATCGGGGAGATTGGTGGTCAATTGGAAGCAGAGGCTGCACGCTGGTACAAGGCGAGCGGTTCATCAAAACCCGTGGTTGGCTTTATCGCGGGGGAAACAGCTCCTGCAGGCCGGACAATGGGACATGCCGGGGCTATCGTTGGAGGCAGTGACGACACCGCTCAGGCCAAAAAGGAAATCATGAAGGAATGTGGGATACACGTAGTCGATTCTCCCGCTCAAATCGGGATGAAGGTTAAGGAGGTACTCGCCTGATTTAGTATCCATTACCGAAAGTCAAAAAGATATATCAGACATGAAAATGCTCGAAGGAAAAAAGGTTATTATTACTGGAGCAAGCCGCGGAATAGGTAGGGGCATTGCTGAAGTATTTGCCCGGGAGGGTGCTGATGTTGCATTTACCTACAGCAGCAGCGAAGGCCCGGCCCTGGAACTGGAAGCTGAACTCAAAGCCCTGGGGGTGAATGCCCGGGCGTATAAGAGCGATGCGGCAAGTTTTGAGGAAGCTGAAACTTTAGTAGCAGATGTCCTGAATGATTTTGGAGGGGTCGATGTTCTGATCAACAATGCCGGAATTACTCGCGACAACCTCCTGATGCGGATGAACGAATCGGACTTTGACCAGGTGATTGCCACAAATCTGAAGTCCGTTTTTAATATGACCAAAGCGGTACAGCGTACGCTTCTAAAGCAGCGCTCCGGCTCCATAATCAATATCAGTAGTGTTGTCGGGGTAAAGGGGAACGCTGGCCAGGCAAATTACGCCGCCTCAAAGGCCGGAATGATTGGTTTCACCAAGAGTGTGGCCCTGGAACTGGGTTCTCGCAATATTCGTTGCAATGCCATCGCTCCTGGTTTTATCGAGACGGAAATGACCGAAAAACTCGACGAGAAGACAGTTCAGGGGTGGCGCGATGCTATTCCGCTGAAAAGGGGCGGGTCTGCAGAAGATGTTGCCAATGCCTGTCTGTTTCTCGCTTCTGACCTGTCCGGGTATATCACCGGTCAGGTAATTCATGTGGACGGTGGAATGCTGACCTGATCCGTAACTATCTAAACCCAGGGGGAAACAAACGGATGCCACTGTTGGCAGGATTAACTTCAGGGGTTTAAGAGAGGCGGTTCCTTTTTTTTGTCGATTTTTGTACTTCACTATTCTGCTAGATAACACTGTCAGGGTATGTCTGCAATCCTTTTTTAAATCCAAATGAATGACGCTTGAGAATGTACTTTGGATCACCCTGAGTGCAGTACTGGCTATCGCATTGGCGTGGTTCAGTTATTTTTACAAGTCCGGAAAGACCCCGCATCAATGGCTTTTAGCTTCCCTTAGATTCCTGGGGCTATTCACGGCTTTTCTACTTCTCGCTCCCCTCCAGTTTGAAAAGGTCACTGTCAATATGGAACCCCACCGGCTGATGCTTGTGTTGGACAACAGTGTTTCTGCAGGTCGCAGCGCTTCCCGTCCGGCCCTTGAACAAACCCGGGATTTTTTCACCACAGATCCCCAGCTCCCTGAGCGCTTTGATCTACAGACCTATACGTTCGGATCAGGGGTCCGCAAGGCGGATACGCTGGATTTTTCTGAAAAACGAACCGACATCGCCGGGACTTTGAAAACACTTTCAAATTCCAGTCTGGATGGGAATGCCAGTGTTGTACTGGTTACGGATGGAATTCAAAATCAGGGTAGGGGCTGGCTGCCCTCAGGTCCAAATGCCATCCCGGTGTTTCCGGTCGTCATCGGGGATACTACAGCGTATCGCGATATTCGAATTGATGGGTTGAACAGCAATCGTTTCGCCTTTCTCGACAATCAATACCCCCTGGAAGTCCTGATCTCCTATCGGGGGGACGGCGCTACAAGGGCGCTTTTAACTGTTTTTGACAATGGCAGGAAAGTGCATACTGAACAAGTTTCACTTTCCGCAGGCCGTGCGAGTAAGCGTATATCTGTCCTTATGCCGGCCCGGGAAGTGGGCTTTCACACCCTGACCGCTGAGGTGGCCTCCCTCGAGAATGAACGAAACACCAGGAATAACCGTCAGGCTACGGGTATTGAGGTGATTGACGAAAAAACAAGGGTGACTATAGTAGCTGGTCGTTCGCATCCGGATATCGGGGCACTTACCCGATCTGTTGAGAGTAATGAGCAGCGGCAGGTGACCCTGATAAAGCCCGGGGATGTCCCTTCCAAAGCCGACGACACTGACCTGTGGATTTTCTATCAACCGGATCCGACATTTAGAAATGCATACGCCACCCTGAAAAGTGGAAACAAACCCCTCCTTACCGTGACGGGAGGTTTGACCAACTGGAATTTTTTAAACGGGATTCAGAAGACTTTCAGCCTGGAAGGGCCCGGCCCTCAGGAAGAACTCCTGCCGGAGTTGAACCCTTCTTTTAGCTACTTTGATGCCCGGGACTGGGCCGTGAACGGTTATCCCCCGATCACCGGGTTTTTGGGTGAATACCTCGTACTGCAACCCCACGAGAATCTTTTGGGACAACGTGTTCGCGGTATATCGATGAATCAGCCACTGATGACTTTGGTCAAAGGTGCAGAGCGTCGTGAAGTTGTAATCTTTGGAGACGGCCTTTGGAAATGGCGCATGCATTCCTATACCCAGGACGGGGATTTCGTGAAATTTGATGCACTCTTTGGCAAGGTTTGGTTGTTTCTGGGGGCTGGAAAGGCGAATGAACGCCTCAACCTCGATTATGAAAATGTATTCGACGGGCAGGAGGCGGCAATGATCCGGGCACAATTTTTTGACGAAGCCCTGCGCTTTGATCCCTCCGCTCAACTGACGCTTCAAATCAGGGATAGTACGGGTTCACTTTTGGATTCGTACCCTATGGCTGTTTCCAAAAGAGAATACCAGGCAGATATAAGCAGTCTCTCTCCGGGGGCGTATTCCTTTGAAGTAGCTGTCGATGACACTGCTTTCAGGAAATCAGGACAGTTTCGTATTCAGGAATTCGATTTGGAAAACCAACAGGTCCGCAGTGATCCCGAAGCCTTGCAGTCTATTGCTCAGGCAAGTGGAGGAGCCCTGTATTACCCTTCGCAACTCGAACAGTTAAGAGATAGCCTTATGAGCGCGGATCGCTTTCGTCCTGTGAGCCGAAGCCAGAGAAATGTAGTATCTTTGATAGATTTCCGCTGGCTCCTTGCGCTTATAGTTGCAGCCTTTGGAGCAGAGTGGATTTTAAGGAAGTACAACGGATTATTTTAAAAAAAAATTAACACATGGATAAGTTACCTAAAATAGCATTACCGACAATTTTACTCATTATCGTCGCCATTATTCTGGTCAGTAAATCGGCCATCGTCATCGGTTCCGGGGAGGCCGGCGTGCTTTACCGAACTTTCGGGGAAGGCGTAGTTACTGATGAGCCTCCTCTGGGGGAGGGTTTCCACCTGGTTGCACCCTGGAATAAAGTATTTATTTACGAGGTGCGTCAACAGGAAGTATTTGAGAAAATGAAGGTGCTCTCCAGCAATGGTTTGGATATACAGCTGGAAGCTTCGGCATGGTTTCAACCCGATTACAATGCCTTGGGCAAATTGCACCAGGAGAAGAGTGAGGATTACAAGGATCGTATCCTCTTGCCTGCTATTCGATCGGCAGCACGTTCCGTGGTCGGGCGGTATACGCCGGAACAATTGTATTCCTCCAAAAGAGACGCGATTCAGAATGAAATTTTTGAAGAGACCAAAATTACCGTTGAGGATCAATATATTCAGCTCAATGAAATCCTGGTTCGGGATGTTACCCTTCCTCCGACGATAAAGGATGCCATCGAACGCAAACTTAGGCAGGAACAGGAATCTTTGGAATACGAGTTCAGGCTGGTTAGTGCAGACAAAGAAGCACAGCGCCAAATTATCGAGGCTCAGGGAAAAGCGGATGCAAACCGGATTCTGAGCGCCTCTTTAACAGACAAGATTCTACAGGATAAAGGAATTGACGCAACCCTTAAGCTCTCCGAATCCCCGAATGCAAAGATCGTAGTTGTGGGCTCAGGGGATTCCGGCCTTCCCCTTATTTTAGGAAATAATTAAGACTGAACATTTTTTGACTTTCTCAAACAATGACTTATTTTTGAAATTCAAATGCAGAACGTAAAGACACACCATCATTTTTCTATCGGCGCTCAGGCGTGGTAGGATTGATGTGTGATGTTTCAACATATTTTCCAAAGCCCCGTTTGAGTGATCAAACGGGGTTTTTTATACCGTCAATTTATTCAAAATGGATACGATTAAAGTAGCTGTACAGAAAAGTGGCAGACTGAATGAAGATTCCCTCAAAATCCTAAAAGATTGTGGGGTTTCCATAGATAATGGCCGGGACCAGCTGCGCGCCTCAGCCCGAAATTTCCCGATGGAAGTCTTTTATTTACGCAATGGGGACATTCCACAATACCTCGAGGACGGGGTAGTGGATATTGCCATTCTGGGTGAAAATGTGCTTATCGAAAAGGGGTCGGGCATTTCTGTGGTCGAAAAACTCGGGTTTTCTAAATGCCGCGTTTCTATTGCGGTTCCCAAAAGTGTGGAATACAATTCCCTGAGTGATCTGGAAGGAAAACGTATCGCCACTTCCTATCCCAATACGGTACTTCAATATTTAAAGGATAAAGGCGTACGGGCAGACTTACATATTATTAACGGCTCTGTAGAAATCGCACCTAATATCGGCCTTGCAGACGCAGTCTGCGATATTGTTTCCAGTGGAAGTACCCTGTTTAAAAACAACCTGAAAGAGGTCGAAGTACTCCTGCGAAGCGAGGCAGTACTCGCCGTTTCTCCCAAAACGGGACCGGAGCAGTTAAAAATACTGGAACAACTTAGGTTCCGCCTGCGATCTGTTTTGGAGGCGCGGAATAACCGATATGTACTAATGAATGCCCCGAACGATCGACTGGATGCCATCATTGCGCTCCTACCCGGAATGCGGAGCCCCACGGTGTTACCCCTGGCCGAGCGCAACTGGAGTTCCATTCATACCGTTATCAACAAAGATCGGTTTTGGGAGGTACTGGACCAGCTTAAACGAGAGGGGGCCGAAGGGATTCTGGTTTGTCCTATAGAGAAAATGATCGTCTGAATTTAAAATTAGAAACTATGCAATGGGTACATCTGCCCGATAGGAGTTCATGGGAGGATTTACTGAAACGTCCCACAAAGGAGTCCAAATCCCTGGAGGGTTTGGTAGATGAAGTCTTTAAGGCGGTTTCCTCTGATGGGGATCAGGCCTTAAAGAAGTATACTCAGGCTTTTGACGGCGTGGCTCTGAATGACCTTTTGGTGGATTCAGCGGAAATAGAGGCTGCATCCGGGGCCCTCCCGGACAGGTTGAAAGAAGCTATAGAGCTCGCGTATAAGAATATCTACGCCTTTCATGCTGCCCAGAAGGCCGCACCCATACATGTTCGCACAGCGCAGGGTGTTGATTGCTGGATGGAAAATCGCGCCATCTCCCGGGTGGGGCTTTATATCCCCGGGGGGAGTGCGCCCTTGTTTTCAACAGTCCTGATGCTGGCCATTCCGGCAAAGATTGCGGGATGCGCAGAGATTGTCCTCTGCTCCCCTCCGGATGAAAACGGGAATTTGCACCCTGCGATATTATATGCAGCCGTCCGTTGTGGGGTGTCGCAAATCTGCAAAGTAGGGGGGATACAGGCCATTGCTGCCATGACCTACGGAACGGAAAGCGTTGCAAGAACCTATAAGATATTTGGACCTGGGAACCAATACGTTACGGCTGCAAAACAATGGGCCAGTCGTTTAGGGGTAGCTATCGATATGCCTGCCGGCCCAAGCGAATTATTGGTAGTAGCTGATGATTCGGCCGTTCCTGAGTTTATTGCATCGGATTTGCTGAGTCAGGCGGAGCACGGGGCGGACAGTCAGGTTATACTCGTAACAGATACGCCCAAAATTCAGGAAGCCATAGAAAGTGCTCTGGCCACTCAGATTGTGGAGTTGCCCAGGCAGCAGATTGCACGGGATGCCCTCGCCAATAGTCGGGGAATTGTGCTGGAGAACCCGGAAAGCCTTGCCGATCTGGTGAATACCTATGCCCCGGAGCATCTTATTATCGCGCACAAAAAAGAGGAATACCTACTGGAGCATATACAGAATGCGGGTTCTGTCTTCCTTGGCAACTATACCCCGGAGAGTGCGGGGGATTATGCTTCTGGTACAAATCATACCCTGCCTACCAACGGCTACGCCCGGCAGTATTCCGGTGTGAATTTAAGTAGTTATTCAAAAAGTATTACGTATCAGCGTATCAGGCCGGAGGGTTTGCAAACCATTGGCCCTGCAGTTGAAACCATGGCAAGGGCCGAAGGACTTGAAGCTCATGCCAATGCCGTAACCCTGCGCCTGAAAGCCCTGGAAAAGATTAGAACTGAAAAATAAGGCATGGGAAAGGAAGGTTTTATCGAAGCACTTGTCCGACCTACAGTTCGGGTTCTTAACCCGTATTCCTCAGCCCGCGATGAATATGACGGGCAGGGAAATGAAATGATTTTTCTGGATGCCAATGAGAACCCGTTTGACAATGGAGTGAATCGCTATCCGGATCCGCACCAGAAGTCCCTGAAAAAGCAAATAGCCGGATTAAGGGGTGTTTCTACAGAGCAGATCTTATTGGGAAATGGAAGCGATGAAGTTCTTGACCTGCTTTTCAGGGTGTTTTGCGAACCGCATTCTGATGCCGTCATTACCCTGCCTCCAACCTATGGGATGTATTCTGTACTGGCGGGTATCAATGCCGTTAAAAACATAGAGATTCCACTGACCCCGGATTTTCAGCCGGATGTGGATCAGATTCTAAAGAAGGCAGGGACGCATACCAAAATTATTTTTCTCTGCTCTCCGAATAACCCCACTGGCAATAGTCTGCAGCCCGAACGGGTACTTTCAATTTTGGAAGGGTTTCCGGGTTTGGTTGTTATTGATGAGGCATATATCGACTTTTCAGAATCTGAGGGTTTCGTTCCCCTGTTGGAAACCCATCCCAACCTGGTGGTAACCCAGACCCTTTCCAAGGCTTTTGGCCTGGCGGGAATTCGGCTGGGTATTTGTTTTGCCAACCCTGAAATTATCGCTTTTCTCAAAAGGGTAAAACCTCCGTATAATGTGAATGAACTCACCCAGGAACGCGCGCGTAAGGCATTGTCAAACCTCGACAAAGTAGCCCGGGAAATAGGGAATCTCAAAGCTGGCCGGGCCGAATTGCGGGAGGGGTTGCTCAACATTCCTTTTGTACAGGAAGTCCTTCCGACAGACGCAAATTTTATCCTGGCCCGTGTGGATGATGCACGGCTTCGCTATCGCCAACTCCTGGACAAAGGGATAGTCGTTCGGGACCGCTCTACACAACTTGGCTGTGCGAATACCCTGAGATTTACAGTGGGTACGCCAGAGGAGAACACCACCTTACTAAATACTCTAAAAATACTCGACACCTGAACGTAGCATGGAAAAGAAACGCGTTTTATTTATCGACCGGGATGGAACACTGATACTGGAACCTGAGGATGAACAAATTGATGCCTTTGAAAAGCTGCAGTTTTATCCTGGAGTATTTACGTATCTCGGAC
>CAZEQO010000007.1:32311-35513 GCA_964514365.1 uncultured Robiginitalea sp.
GTTTTCAGGAATATGCACTACATCAAAAAAAACCTGGATTATGAGCTGGTTATGATTACCAATCAGGATGGCCTGGGTACTCCTTCCTTTCCGGAGGATACCTTTTGGCCTGTTCACAATTTTATAATGCACACTTTAGAGGCCGAAGGCATTACATTCCGGGAAGTACTTATAGACCGGACTTTTCCACAAGACAAGGCCCCGACCCGTAAACCGGGCACCGGGTTACTTGCCGCTTACTTTGGTCCTGAATACGACCTGGAGCACAGTTTTGTTATCGGGGATCGCCTGACGGATGTGGAACTCGCACAAAACCTGGGTGCTAAAGGTATATTCATCAACAACCAACAGGGGCTCGGCAACGAAGAAGTCAAAACCAGGACTGCTGAACTCGAACCCATTATTGCATGGGAAGGGGACTCCTGGGGCGGGATTTACGACTTTTTAGCTCAGGGCTCTCGTAAAGCCGAAATTTCAAGGGCAACTGCCGAGACCGATATTGAGATAAAACTCAATTTGGACGGAACCGGAAAAAGCGATATTAATACCGGGTTGGCTTTCTTTGACCATATGCTGGACCAGTTGGCCCGCCATGGACAACTGGATCTGTTTATAAAAGTAAAGGGGGACCTCCATGTGGACGAACACCATACGATTGAGGATACAGCAATTGCGCTCGGAGAAGCCGTTGCCGGGGCCCTGGGCGATAAGATGGGAATTGAACGCTATGGGTATTGCCTTCCCATGGACGATTGCCTGGCTCAGGTAGCCCTTGATTTTGGGGGACGGCCATGGCTGGTTTGGGAAGCCGATTTTAAGCGGGAAAAAGTTGGTGACATGCCCACTGAGATGTTTATGCACTTTTTTAAGTCATTTTCAGACAGTTCGCGTTCAAACCTGAATATCCGGGCCGAAGGGACCAATGAGCACCATAAAATTGAAGCTATATTTAAAGCATTTGCCAAGGCTATTAAAATGGCAGTACTCCGAAATCCGGATAAGCGTATTCTCCCGACCACAAAAGGTTTACTTTAATTTAGGGTATGGATTTAGTCATCGTAAATTATGGCGCGGGAAATATCCAGAGCATCCGATTTGCATTTAAGCGTTTGGGATACGAACTGGAGCTCAGTGCCGATCCGGATCGCATTAGAAATGCGGATAAGGTAATCTTTCCAGGGGTTGGGGAAGCTTCCAGCGCTATGCGCAAACTAGAGCAATCCGGACTGGATCGCGTAATACCCGAGTTAAAGCAACCCGTTCTGGGAATCTGTTTGGGGATGCAGTTGATGTGTGAGAACTCTGAAGAAGGAGATACGAAGGGACTTGGAATTTTTAAGACAAAAGTGATCCGTTTCCCCGAGGCGTTGAAAGTACCCCAGATCGGGTGGAATGGAATTCACGAATTGAAATCGCCGCTTTTTGAGGGTATTCCAGAAAACGAATACATCTATTTGGTACACAGTTTTTATGCCCCCTTATGCGATCAGACCATTGCAGTGAGTGATTATGGGGGACCCTATAGTGCGGCCCTTGAAAATGATAATTTTTTTGGGGTACAGTTTCACCCGGAAAAAAGCGGCAAACCCGGGGCGCGAATCCTGAATAATTTTTTAAAAATCTGAAACAGCATGCGGATTATCCCGGCCATAGACCTGATTGACGGTAAATGTGTGCGTCTGACGAAAGGAGACTACACTACAAAAAAAATATATAGCGAGGATCCGCTGGAAATGGCACGGACTTTTGAAGCCTCCGGGTTCCGCCACTTACATCTGGTGGATTTGGATGGAGCGCGTTCTGCCCATATCGTGAATCATAAAGTGCTGGAGCGTATTGCAGGGAATACCAGTTTGAGTGTGGATTTCGGGGGAGGAATAAAATCGGATGAAGATGTCCGCATCGCTTTTGATTCAGGGGCTACCCAGATTACCGGCGGGAGTATTGCCGCTGCGGAACCCGAAAGGTTTCTGGGATGGCTTGAGGCCCATGGCCCGGAACGTATAATCCTGGGGGCCGATGTTCGGGACGGTTTTATCTCTGTGTCCGGATGGCAGGAAGCTACTTCAAAAGAGCTGGTTCCTTTTGTGAGGCGATATCAGAAAAAAGGGGTTCGGTATGTTGTATGTACAGATATCAGTAAGGACGGTATGTTAATGGGCCCTGCCTTTGAGCTCTACAGGGATCTCCTTACAAAAACGGCAATCCTCGAGACACGGATTGGTATGAGTGGGGTAGAGGACATTGAAAAACCAGGTATTGCCCTTATCGCCAGCGGTGGTGTCAGTAGCGTGGAGGATCTGCGCAGGCTCAAAAAATTGGGCTGTGAAGGGGCAATTATCGGGAAGGCCCTCTATGAAGGGCAAATAACACTAGAGGCATTACAGGTGCTAAATGAAGAAGAATGGAAAAACTGAGTCCAATGTTGGAAGATGATTTCCGGGATCAGGCCGTTTTACGCATCTCGGAATCTTTGGAAAAAATTCAGGGCTGCCTGGGCCAACTGGATGAGGAGGCCTTCTGGTATAAGCCGAACAAAAATTCGAATAGTGCGGCTACCTTGTTGAGACATCTTCAGGGAAATATTGGGCAATATATTATAAGTGGCCTTGAGGGAATAGAAGATCAAAGGGATCGAGAGGCAGAATTTACAGGAAAGGATACCCGGGGGCGCAGGGAAGTAGAAGCTGATTTTTTTGAAGTCGCTCAAAGGGCAAGGGCAATCATTCAGACCCTGCCGGACACCGCCCTGGTCCAAAGAAAACGCGTACAGGGATTTGAACTCTCGGGTTTGGGGATTATCCTGCATGTCGTAGAGCATTTAAGTTACCATACGGGGCAACTCGTGTACCTGACCAAACAATTGGGTGATGTAGATCTCGGATTTTACAGGGACTACGACCTGAATCAAAAAAATAAATAGGACATGCTGACAAAACGGATCATACCCTGTCTGGATATTAAGGATGGACGTACCGTAAAAGGTGTCAACTTTGTCGATCTGCGAGATGCGGGAGATCCGGTAGTGCTCGCCGAAAGCTATGCCCGGCAAGGGGCCGATGAGTTGGTTTTTTTAGATATAACTGCGACCTTAGAGAAACGCAAAACATTATCTGAGCTAGTTGAAAGGATTTCAAGAGAGATAAATATTCCTTTTACTGTTGGCGGAGGTATTAATTCAATTGAAGATGTTTCGGCAGTA
>CAZEQO010000007.1:35523-38987 GCA_964514365.1 uncultured Robiginitalea sp.
ATGCGGGCGATCCGGTAGCGCTCGCTGAAAGCTATGCCCAACAAGGGGCCGATGAGTTGGTGTTCCTCGATATTTCGGCCACTGAAGAAAATCGAAAAACACTTGCCGACCTTGTATGGCGGGTGGCAGAGCGGATTGATATCCCCTTCACTGTTGGAGGGGGGATCAGCTCGGTGGAAGATGTGGATATCCTGTTGCACAATGGGGCAGATAAAGTATCTGTAAATTCAGCTGCTGTGCGGGATCCGGAACTTATTGATCGTTTGGCTGCAAAATTTGGCTCCCAGTGCATTGTAGTTGCCCTGGATGCCCGTCGGATTCAAAATGAATGGCTCATTCACCTGATGGGCGGCAAGGTTCCCACTCAAGTCGGGCTTTTCTCCTGGGCGAGGGAGGCAGCCGATCGGGGTGCAGGGGAACTGCTGTTCACCAGTATGGAGCACGACGGAACCAAGGGAGGGTTTGCCAATACGGCATTGAGGGAATTGTCAGAAGCGGTTAATATTCCCATCATCGCTTCAGGGGGGGCTGGAAATATGGCACATTTCGAAGAGACTTTTACCACGGGAAAGGCGGATGCAGCCCTGGCCGCCAGTGTATTTCACTTCGGTGAGATACCCATACCCGAATTAAAAATGTACTTAAAAACCAAGAACATTCCCGTTCGTATATAACGTAAATGGCACATGGAAGAAATTGATTTTACCAAAGGAAATGGTTTAATCCCGGCAATTATTCAGGATTCTTTTACCCACAAGGTACTCATGCTGGGCTATATGAATAAGGAGGCTCTGGAAAAGACAAAATCCACAGGATTGGTGACTTTTTACAGCCGGTCTAAAAAGCGGCTCTGGACCAAAGGCGAAGAAAGTGGCAATGTCCTGAGGCTTGAGGAGATGCGCCTGGATTGCGATGCGGATACCCTTTTGATACGTGTCCGCCCGGCAGGGCCGGTTTGCCACAAGGGTACAGACACCTGCTGGGGTGAGACCAATGAGGGACTTGGTTTTCTAAACCGTCTGGATGCAGTAATTATGGCCCGAAAATCAGAAGGGGAATCCGGAGCGGGCCAGGAGAGTTATGTGGCTTCCCTATTTGAAAAGGGGATAAATAAAATTGCACAGAAAGTGGGCGAAGAAGCAGTGGAGACCGTTATTGAAGCCATGGATGATCAGGACGATCTCTTTCTCAACGAGAGTGCAGATTTATTATTTCACCTGATGGTTTTAGTTCGTGCCAAAGGTTTTTCCCTTGCGGATGTGGTTTCCATGCTGGAGGCGCGTCATGAGCCGAGTCGTTAAGGTTTCTTAATTTTTGGATCACCTGACGCAAAAGTTGTATTTTTAACTTGCTATGAACAGAAGACAAGGCTTCAGGTTCACTTCCTATAAGGCAGCTGAACGATCTCCTTTTGAAAAGCTTTTTGATATTTTCCAGGAACTTATCACGCATACTTCCGGGGATGTGGAAGAGGCCCTGGATTGGTTGAGGGAACTCGACAAGGAATACGAACTCACCGATGACGACTATACCATTGATGATTTTATCGAGGATCTCAAGGCTAAGGGATACCTGAGGGAGGAAGTGGAATTCGGCCCTGGTGAACCAGGGGAAGGCGGAACAGGAGATCCGTCATTTTCGATGACAGCCAAACTGGAACGCATGCTTCGCAGACGGGCCCTGGACCAGATTTTCGGGAAACTCAAAAGAAGGGGAAGTGGCAACCACCGTACAGGTAAGACCGGACAGGGAGATGAACACACGGGGGATTTTCGCTCGTACCGCTTTGGCGATCGCCTAGAACAAATTTCCATGACGGAAAGCCTGAGAAATGCCCAGGTCAACCACGGTATGGATGATTTCAGGCTGGAGGAAAACGATCTGGTCGTAGAGGATACCCATCATAAAGCACAAATGAGTACCGTACTGATGATTGACATCAGCCATAGTATGATTCTCTATGGGGAAGACCGGATTACGCCCGCCAAAAAAGTTGCGATGGCCCTTACAGAGCTTATCACAACCCGATACCCTAAAGACACCCTGGATATCCTTGTTTTTGGAAATGATGCCTGGCCGATTTCCGTGGCCGAGCTACCATACCTTAAGGTAGGCCCTTATCATACGAATACCGTAGCGGGCTTACAACTGGCCATGGATTTGCTGAGGCGTAAGAGGAATACCAACAAACAGATTTTTATGATTACGGACGGCAAGCCATCCTGCCTTAGAATGCCCGATGGGACGTATTATAAGAACAGCGTGGGATTGGACGATTATATAGTAGAGAAGTGTTATAATATGGCCAGTCAGGCGCGGAAACTACATATCCCCATCACGACATTTATGATTGCCCAGGATCCGTATCTGATGCAATTTGTGCGCCATTTTACGGAAGCGAATAAAGGCAAAGCTTTTTTCACCGGCCTGAAGGGACTGGGTGAGATGATATTTGAAGATTACGAGCAGAACCGAAAAAAACGATTAAGGGGTTAAACAGTACATACTTTATGAACCACGAAAAAGGAAAAAAACCTGAAATTAAGACGTTCGGCGACCTGAAAAAATCAGGTTATCAAACCCGGCCTATCCGCGATGAACTTCGCGAAAACCTCATTCTCAGAATGAAAGCGGATACGCCTTCATTTCAAGGGGTATGGGGTTATGAGAATTCGGTGATACCCCAATTGGAGCAGGCTATTCTCTCCCGTCACCATATCAATCTTCTCGGACTGAGGGGGCAGGCGAAAACCCGACTCGCGCGCTTGATGGTCGAACTGTTGGATGAATGGATTCCCGAAGTTGCGGGTAGTGAAATCCACGATGATCCTTTTGCTCCCATATCCCGTTATGCCCTTGAAACCCTCCGTGAAAAGGGTGATGATACAGAAATTGCCTGGGTACATCGCTCAGAACGTTTTTATGAAAAGCTGGCCACCCCGGATGTAACGGTAGCCGATCTCATTGGGGATGTGGATCCTATCAAGGCAGCAAACCTCAAGTTGTCTTATGCCGACGACCGGGTGATTCATTTCGGGATGATTCCGCGGGCCAATCGCTGTATTTTTGTAATCAATGAGCTCCCGGATTTACAATCTCGTATACAGGTGGCCCTCTTCAATATTCTGGAGGAGGGTGATGTTCAGATTCGCGGATTTAAAGTTCGCCTGCCCTTGGATGTGCAATTTGTATTTACAGCGAATCCTGAAGACTACACCAACAGGGGTAGTATAGTAACTCCATTAAAGGACCGGATCGGATCACAGATCCTTACCCATTATCCACAGGATCTGGAAACTGCCCGGCGCATTACAGCACAGGAAGCCGCCCGGGTACCCGCCCAGGAAAAGGGGATACAGGTCCCGGAACTCGCAAGGGATTTGTTGGAACAGATATCTTTTGAAGCCCGTAAAAGTGAGTACGTGGACCGGAAGAGCGGTGTAAGTGCGCGTATGAGTATTACG
>CAZEQO010000008.1:0-3934 GCA_964514365.1 uncultured Robiginitalea sp.
TTCAAGATCCATTACGTATAATCCTCCCTGCCCATCATCCGATTCACCTGTGGTAGCGAACGCCAGGCGCTTTGCTTTTTTTGCAAACACATAATCGGTGACGAACTTAAACGTATCGTGCCGTCCGGTCTCCAATTCCCACACCACCAAATGATACCCGTTCTTCTTCCCGGGTTTTTTCTCCTTTTTCTTTGTTTTTGCGGAATCGGTGCTGTCTTTTTCCGTCTTTTTCGACGCTTTCCCGGGCTCCACCTGAAAGGCGATGAATTCTGACCATTCCTCAGGAACCTTTACGGAGCGGACATTCGGAATCTTCGTAAGGGAACCCTTACTTAAATCGTATATCCCCAGGCTGTCTGCTGGCAGATCTTCCTTTTTTACTTTTCTGCGTTTTAAGTCGAGTATGCTGTCCTTCCAGGATCCGATAGTAAAAAGGGCATACCTGGAATCATCGGTGAACTGTCCTTCCCGGGCTCTGTCATAGGAAAAAACCGCATGGCCATCCGTCTGTTTAATCTTCAGGAACTGATCTTTTTCTCCTTTCTCCAGGTGATACAATACAAAGGCACCGTCCGGGGACAGGTGCTTATTTTCAATACTGTTCCAGATATCGAAGTCTGCATGGTCCAGGACTTTCTTCTGGCCTGAAACAGCTGTGAAAAACAACAGGAAAATAGCGAGGGTAGTGAATCTCATAAATATGGGCTTGTGAATTCCCCCAAATATAAGACATCTGCACCGTAAGGTCCTCCCGGGAAACTATACCTGTAACCAGGCCTATCGGTAGAAGTTCATCTCATCCATATAGGTCCAGACCGCCTCGGGCAGTAGTGGCCTGATGTTCTTCCCTTCCTTGTGTTCTTTTCGGATAAAGGTGGAAGAAATCTCCATGATGGGGGCAGAGACCTTATGGATCCGCGGATGGTTTTTCAGCGCTTCAGGGACTTTTTGTGCGGAAATCCTGGGATATACATAGAGATCGTAATATTCCAGTATCGCTTCGTAATTTTTCCACTTGTGAAACCCTTTGAGGTTGTCCTCTCCCATGATCAGGGCGAATTGATGTTTCCCGGCATAACGCTCCTGCAAGTGGGTAAGGGTATGGATAGTGTAGTTGGGCTGAGTCATTTTAAACTCGATATCACAGGGCTTCAGCCTGGGGTATTCCCGAATGGCTTCCCAGACCATCTGGTACCTGTGGTGATTTCCCAGGAGGGTCTGTTTCGTTTTAAACGGGCTTTTCGGGGTGACCACAAACCAAACCTCATCCAGATCTGAGAATTCCGCCATATGGTTGGCGATGATCAGATGGCCGATGTGTATCGGGTTAAAGGTTCCAAAAAACAAACCGGTTTTTTTCATCTCGGTCGTTGCTGGCTTACTTCTCCGGGGTGGCTTTCGTCCCGTCATGGGGCAGCCCGATAAAGTCCGCTACCAAATCCCGGGATTCTTTCAGGGCGGTTTCCAGGTCGATGTTGTTGACGATCTTGTCGAACTGGGGAGCTGTCGCCAGTTCGATCGAGGCTTTGGCAATCCGCATATTGATTTTATCCTCACTTTCTGTACTGCGTTTTTTGAGCCGGATTTTGAGCTCATCCACGCTGGGCGGTTTTACAAAAACGGCCAGTGTCTGATCCGGGAACTTCCGCTTGATCCGCAATCCCCCCGCCACATCGATATCGAAGATGACGTTTTTGCCCTCCTCCCATAAACGCGTTACTTCCGATTTGAGGGTGCCGTAGAAGTTGTCCCGGTATACCTCCTCCCACTCCAGGAAATCGCCATTTTTTATATGTCTTTTAAACTCTGAAATGGACATAAAATAATAGTGTTCCCCTTGCTTTTCTTTAGGTCTGCGCGGGCGGGAGGTGGCAGACACGGAAAAGGCGAGGTTCAACTCTGGCTGGGAGAGCAAGTGCCGGACAATGGTGGTCTTTCCGCTTCCGGAAGGGGCCGAAAAGACAATAAGTTTACCGCCCTTTTTCATAAAACGTTGAGCATCTGTTCCTTGATCTTTTCGAGTTCGTCCTTCATCTGGACTACGATTCGCTGCATGCCTGCATCATTGGCTTTAGAACCGATGGTATTGATTTCCCTGCCGATTTCCTGGGAAATAAACCCGAGTTTCTTTCCGTTGGAATCCTCTGAATCCATGGTGCTTAAAAAGTATTCCAAATGTTTGGCCAACCGCACTTTTTCCTCCGTAATATCGTACTTCTCCAGGTAGTATATGAGTTCCTGCTCAAAGCGATTGGGGTCTGCCGTCTCACGTAAATCTGCTACAGCCCTTTCCAGTCGCTCCCGGATGGCTCCCAGGCGGGCCTCATCCAGGGTTTTCACCTCCTCCAGGAGTTCTTGGAGGGTCTTAATACGATGGGCAAAATCTGCCTCCAGGGTTTTACCTTCTTCTAACCGGAATACAAGCAGTTCTTCGAGGGCCTTGGCCAGGGCATCCTGAATTACCGCAAACTCTTCGGGATCCAGCTCTTCCCGCTCCGTTTTCAGGGTATCGGGGAGCCTCAGGGCCATTTCGAGCAAGCGGACAGTATCCCCAGGGGCTATCTCCCCTAACTGGCCCATATAGTCCCGAACCACGCTCTGATTGATCCGTGTGGAAGCCTCTTCCCCATTCGATTCTATATACAAAGAGAAATCGATCTTGCCCCGGTTGAGCATTCGGGCAATGGTATTTCTGAACTCCAGTTCTTTTTCCCGATATACCTGGGGGACCCGGGCATTGATGTCCAGGCTCTTACTGTTGAGGGATTTTACTTCTACTGAAATTTTTTTTCCGGGAAGCTGCAGTACGTGCTTTCCGAAACCGGTCATGGATTGAATCATACCTGTGCGGCCTGTTTTGCCAAAGGTAGTAAAAATAGAAAAGGCCCACCTGCCCTTATATTTCTCTATAAACCCCGGCTTCAGTGCTCCCTTAAGGCGTCTTCCATTATGTGAACTGCCCTATTTCGGAATAAAAACAAATTCAAAATCCTCCGGAAAGGACGTCAGGGAAACATACCGTTCTTCCCTTGGATACCTCCTGCCTTCGCTGTCCTTAAAAACAGAAAGAATCTCGTATTTCACCATATTCCAACCGGGTTGGAATTCGAGATTGTATTCCATCGTATTGGTGAAGGTTTCTTTTTGGTCTACGGTGAGGGACTCCTCGGTGGTTACACCTTTTATGGTAGCGGCTTTATCCACATAATACCAGTCAATTAAGAATCCCGGGGTAAATTCAAAAGAGGGCATACTTAGTACAGATTCGGCAAATGTCTCAGAACTCGCTGCCATTAGCAGGCCAAAAAGCTCCTGATCCTCCATATTCCCGATGCCATAGACCCCAACATTGGAGAGGGAACCTACAGGTTGAATCGCATTTTCCAGCACTATAGACCCACCTCTTCTTCTAAAAACCCTGTCCAGGTCCATAAAAGGACTCGTCTTGTCTGCCGAAGAAACCGGGCGATTTTGATCGATTTCCTCTTTTCGTTTTTGAATAAAATTTGGGGTAAGCGGGATTGTAAAGTTTCCTTCCGGACTAACCGCACCAATTTTTATGGGTTCACGAAAGCCTGTAATCACATCGCCCTCACCGAAATTCCATCCCGGGATTACCCCCTGTATGGCTTCCTGGGCCGAGCAGAGCGTCATGGTAAAAAAGAAAGCGGCACCCAGGAAACGATATGGAAAATGGTGTGACCTCAGAACGCAGGGTGTAAAGGGCTTTCCCGTTGTAGCCTTGCTGAAGAAAGCATTATTCCGGGATGAATACATATTGCATGCCTGAAGGCACTTCAGAAATGCTGGTAATACTCTCCTTAACCGGGTAGGTTTTTCCACCCTCATCTGTAAATATTTCTGATATCTCATACTTCACAAGGTTCCACCCCGGTTTTAGGTCTAGATTATAGGTTGTATTTCGCGTATACAT
>CAZEQO010000008.1:3944-13384 GCA_964514365.1 uncultured Robiginitalea sp.
GTTTACCGGATAAGAATCCACGGAACACTCCCCTTTGGCAACTCCGGGTTTATCTACGTAATACCAATCAACGGCATACCCGACCTGGTTTTCATATGCCCCGAGCTTGATAAATCCTTCTGCGAAGTCTCGGTTGCTGGCCGGGACCAGCATTCCAAATTTTTCTTTCTTCTCCATATTGGCCAGCATAAATCCAAGTACCGCCATGGTGGTGAGTTCCTGATCCCCATTGACCAATTCCACATTGCCCTGAGCGCATTGGCAAGATTCCCCGAGTGTCATGAGTTGTGAGGTGAATTTTTTGTCGGGATTGGAATTCTCAGCTTCCATCTTCTTTTTCACCTCTGCCAGGTATCCCGGTTTCAGGGCAATTTCAAAATTTCCCGAATCGTCAATCGATCCTACTTCCGTAAGGGTAAAAACCCCGGTATACACCTCACCGGCACCATGAGTCCACCCATCAATACTACCCGATATGTTTTCTTGCCCACGGCTCTGAAAGGTAAAAATAGCCAGAGTCGCAAGTAATAAAACTGTTTTTCTCATTTTTTTGTCTTCGTTTAGTATCGGGTATTATCTCCCTCCAAAGTTTTGATAGTTCGCTGTAGTTATTGTCTGAGGCGCGCGTTCCAGCCGGGTACAAACCATTTTGGCATCCCATTCATTTGAGGTCTTATCCTCAATGACCATTTCCATAATCATCCCGGATTTATTGCCTTCGCGTATCCACTCCATATCAAAGTTTTCCGGAAAGTTCTCGTTTTTCTTGTACATATCGCTGAAGCTCACTTCGGTTTCAAAGGTTGTGTATACCGTAGTTTTATATTGGGCATCTTCCATTTCAAAACCCTTGCAGGTATACCCCATGATCTCTTTGGAGGGAACTTCTTTGATCTCATATCCTTCCTGGGGGGAGAATTCCTCCCCGTCGAGAAATTGTTCAGGAACCTTTGAGGCGGTCATAAAGCGGGAGTCCGCATTACCCATAAACATGAGGGTCATCATTTTTTCTGAGTCGAATACCATCAAAATAGACGTTCCCTGCTGCTCTATATTCATGCCCCAGTATGCAGAACCCTCCTTAAGCAGATAGGTCATCGGAACAGGCTCTTCCAACTTATCTGTATACATGGTGAGCTCATAGGCCCATTCGAATTCATAGGAGTCCGGAATATCCTCCGGATCCACAGGATCGCCGCCTATGGGGAAACCGGCATTCTCACCAACGCCTCCTTCGAGTAAGTCCTCAAAAGCCTTATCCATTAATTTGTCGGCTTCACCGGCCGCTTTGGCGGCGATTTTTTCAGTGACCGCATCTTCCACCCGACTTTCGACTTTTTCTTTGAGTTTTTTGAGGAATTGTCCCTGTAGGGTCCCACCGATGAGTAAAAGTGTCAGCAGGATACCCGCTTTTTTTAAACGTTTCATATTTGCGATGTTTTTAATTGGCCTGGGGGGGGGATTCTCATCCCGAAGATAAGGGGGAGACAAAGGCCGGTTGGTAATTATGTTCTCTATAGAAAAAATACAAAATATAAATGAGGATGCACGGGGACATTGTAAGAAGAAACAGGATTGCTGTATACATAACAACAACTGCTGTATATTCCGTAAAAAAGCGGGGTTTCAGATCTGCAAAAAGATGATTTTGAAGCCTTCAGGGTCCACCCCACGAAGTTTGGGCAATCTGAGGTTTCAATACCATAAACGGGGTTCCCCAGGCCCGAAATCCAAAGCGCACATTGCTGTAAACCGAATCTGATTACAGCTCCCGTATCCAGATGTTCCGATAGCTCACCCGGCTGTTATCCCCATGATCCTGAAGCCGGATTGGCCCTTTGCCATGGGGCGGGTTTTTCGGCCAACCGATATAAGGGGTAGTACCTTTGATTTCGACGTGGTCCTGGACCAGAACCCCGTTGTGAATGACGGTAATCGTCCCGGATTTCACCTTGTTGCCGTCTGCGTCAAAGTCCGGGGCGCGATAAATAATATCATACGAGTTCCACTCCCCACTCGGCACGGATGCCATAGCGAGCGGGATGTGTTGCTTGTAAAGTGAAGCGACCTGTCCGTTTACATAGGTCGTATTGTCATTATTGTCCAGTACCTGCACCTCGTATAGGTTGTTCAGGAATACGCCACTGTTCCCACGACTCTGCCCCTGTCCCTGAATATCTGCAGGGGAGCGCCATTCCAGATGCAATTGAACGTCCCCGAAATCCTGCCTGGTCTGAATATCCCCGGTTTTATCTGCGACCGTCATACTCCCATCTTCATTGAGGTGCCAGATAACCTCGGAGCTGTCACGCGTCATGATCCATTGGTCAAAACCACTTCCGTCAAAGAGCACCAATGCATCGGATGGCGCACCGTTCTGGCTGTCGGGGGCTACCACAGGGGGTACGGGTTCATATACTTCGGTCTGCTCAGGTTTCGTCGGTTCCTCTCCCTGGTATTCCGGATAGGAGATGCCCGAAGGGGTGGGCGGCTCCGGTGGCTGGGGTGGTGCGGTTTCTTTTTGGCCACAGCCTACCAATAAAATACCCATTAGGAGCACAGAAGAGATCCTGATCATATTAAAGTGATTTAATTTTTATGTTTCGGTATGCCACGATGTCGCCGTGATCCTGCAATCCAATTTTTCCGGTACGGGATTTCCCAAAGCCTTCCCATCCCTTAAATTTCGATGCTGCAACCATGGCATCCCAGGCTTCATTCCCCAGGGGAAACGAGAGTATTTCTGTGCCATTTAAAACGACTTTACCCCTTTCAGCTTCGTAATCCACAGTGATTTCACACAGGTTCCATTCCCCTGCTGGTTTTGTAACATCGGACTGGGGTGCGACCATATCGTAGAGTGCCCCTGCCTGATGGGTGTCTCCATTGGCCGCATCAGGATGCCTCTCATTGTCGAGGACCTGTATTTCGGGACCGGTCTCATAGGGTTGGTTGTATTTTGGATCTTCCACAATGCCCCAGAATACTCCTGAATTCCCGCCTTCTGAAATTTTCCATTCCAGGGAAAGGACAAAACTGGTGTATGCTTTCCGACTCACCAGGTTATAACTCTCACCTTCAGGGCCATTTGCCGGCGGGTAAAAAACCATAGCCCCGTCTTCTATTTTCCAGGGGGAAGGAACCTCAGCCTCCAGATACCCTTTCCATGCGTCCATAGAGGTGCCATCAAAAAGGAGCTCCCAGGGGTCGGTCATCGCCCCAGTCTCTTCAGAAGCTTGTTGCATTTGTGCGTCTTGTTGGGTTTTCGTTTTATCTCCCTTCGCTTTCTCCTTACAGGCGGCGCCCAAAAGAAGGAGCATACAAAGGCTCAATACGGTGGTTTTCATATTTCAGGATTTTGACCGAGGATTTTACGCAACATTTCTTTATCGACGTCCCCCCCGGCAAAGTCGTCAAACGTTTTTTCCGTGGCCTCAATAATATGTTGTTGGATAAACCGGGCACCTTCCCGAGCCCCCTGCTCCGGGGATTTGATACAACATTCCCATTCCATAACTGCCCAGACATCGCATCCGTACTGCGTTAGCTTGGAAAAAATAGTTTTAAAGTCGATCTGTCCGTCCCCCAAAGACCGATAACGTCCGGCCCGATCTATCCAGTCGTTGTAGCCCCCAAAGGCGCCTTTTTTACCGGTCGGGTTAAACTCCGAATCCTTTACATGGAATGACCGGATAAACTCATGGTAGTGATCGATGTACTCAATATAGTCCAACTGCTGCAGCACAAAATGACTGGGATCGTACAGGATATTTACCCTGGGATGATTGCCGGTAGCTTCCAGAAATCGCTCAAACGTATCCCCATCGTGCAGATCTTCCCCCGGATGGATCTCATAACACACATCCACCCCCTCGTTGTCGAAATGGTCCAGAATGGGCATCCAGCGTTTGGCGAGTTCTTCAAAACCCATTTCCACAAGTCCCGGGGGCCTTTGAGGCCAGGGGTGCCAGGTATGCCAGAGCAGGGCTCCTGAAAAAGTCGCATGGGCTTTAATCCCTAAACGACGACTGGCAGTAGCTGCCTTTTTCACAACCTCTATCGCCCATTGAGTCCGGGCTTTGGGATTGTTCTTGACAGCATCCGGTGCAAAATTATCAAACATCAGGTCGTAGGCCGGGTGCACGGCTACCAACTGCCCTTGCAGGTGTGTAGAGAGTTCGGTTATTTCCAGGCCATAAGAACCGATGATACCCTGGAGTTCGTCACAGTACGTCTGACTTTCAGCGGCCTTGTCCAGATCGATCAGGAAAGATTCCCAGGTAGGAATCTGAATCCCTTTGTAGCCGAGGTCTGCTGCCCATTGGCACATCCCTTCCAGGGAATTAAAAGGAGCTTTACTGTCTACAAATTGCGCCAGGAACACAGCCGGGCCTTTAATGGTTTTCATAGGTGTTTTGTGGTTTGTCAGCGATGTTTAAACCGCAGGTTATGCTTTAATATCCTATATTTAACAGATGTTTCTGAAAAGCGACCTGAGCCCTAATGGCGGGTCATAAATATAGAAAAATACTAAGGAATTCGTGACCAATAATAGCAACAACTCTTCAGAAACGTATGACGCCATTGTCGTGGGTACGGGAATAACCGGAGGTTGGGCTGCCAAGGAACTTTGTGAGAATGGGTTGAAAACCCTGGTACTCGAGCGGGGACCCATGGTAAAGCATATTTCAGATTACCCCACGATGAACCTGGATCCCTGGGACCTCCCCAATGGTAATCAACTGACGGCAGGGGAGCGAAAAAAATACCACAAACAACTTCGGGTAGGGTGGGCCCCCAGACCGGATGTCGCCCATTTTTTTGTCGATGACCTGGAACATCCCTATCAGGAAACCCAGCGCTTTGACTGGATAAGGGGGTATCAGGTAGGTGGGCGTTCGCTCACCTGGGGCAGGCAGAGTTATCGGTGGAGCGATCTGGATTTTGAAGCCAACCTCAAAGAAGGGATCGGAGTAGACTGGCCGGTGCGATATGGGGATATAGCGCCCTGGTACGATAAGGTGGAATCCTATATTGGCGTGAGCGGGGAGGCCCTGGGCCTGGATCAGCTCCCGGATGGGGTGTTTCAACCACCCATGGATCTTACCTGCCCCGAAGAAGATCTCAAAACCGCCCTTTCTGAGGAATTTGAAGACGGGAGAGTACTGACCATTGGCAGGGTGGCCCATCTTACAGATACTCTAAAAGTTCCGGAAGGACGCAATCCCTGTCAGTACAGGAACCGTTGTTGGAGGGGGTGCCCTTTTGGGGGGTATTTCAGCAGCAATTCTTCGACCCTGCCTGCGGCTGAACGCACGGGGAACATGACGCTCAGACCCCACTCCATCGTTCATGAAATTTTATACGATGAGGCCTCAGGACTGGCCTCAGGGGTACGTATCATCGATTCAGAAACACAGGAAACTCACACTTTTAACGCAGGCATCGTATTTCTCTGTGCCTCGGCTATGGCCTCTGTTGGGATTTTATTACAGTCGAAATCCGCCAGATTCCCCGATGGTATTGGCAACAACCACGACCAATTGGGGCGTTATATCATGGACCACCACTACCAGTTGGGGGCAAATGCAAAAGTTCCCGGGTATCTCGATAAATATTACAAGGGAAGGCGGCCGAACGGTTTCTATATCCCCAGGTTTGTGAACCTGGAAGGACAACCGAAGCGCGAATACCTCAGAGGTTTTGGATACCAGGGGGGAGCCTCCCGGGGAGACTGGTCAGAAGCCGTAGCTGAATTGGGGTATGGGGCGGGTTTAAAAGCGGGTATCCTGCAACCGGGAACCTGGCAAATTGGAGCAACCGGGTTCGGGGAAATGTTGCCGTATTGGGAAAACCGGGTAGGCCTGAGCACAACAGAAAAAGACAAGTGGGGCCTCCCCCAGCTGGATTTTGATGTGAGCTTTAAAGAAAATGAATATAAAATGCGGGAGGATATCCTCAGGGAAATAAGCAGTATGTTCAAAGCTGCCGGCTTTACCGAGGTTGAAACCTATGAAAATGAAACCGGGCCCGGCCTGGGTATTCACGAAATGGGTGGGGCCCGGATGGGTCACGATGTGCGGACTTCTGTAGTAAACAAGGACAATCAGGTGCACGAGGTACCGAATATCTATGTAACGGATGGCGCATTTATGACGTCCTCCTCCTGTGTAAACCCCTCACTAACCTATATGGCTTTCACAGCCCGGGCGGCAAATCACGCCGCTCAAAAATTTAAAACCGGGGGGTTCAAATAATCTGAATTCAAGCGTATGAAGAATCCATCTATAGCTTCACTTTGGAAGGCTTTTGTACAGGATCACCCGGAATACCTCAATGTGCAGGAGCCGCCTGCGGGGTACTTCGGAGCTACTGAAGAAGTGGCCAATACCTGCGCCCAGCTTGCGCAAAACGGTCAGAAAAGATGCACGTCCCACTCCCTGATCGGACTGCAGCAAAGAGGGGAACCCCTTCCTAAAATCGGAGATCTGAATATCGTGACCGATTTTAACGGGTATGCCCATTGCATCGTCCGAACTACAAAAGTCCGGCTCAAACCTTTTTTTAGTATTACACCCGAATATGCGCGCCTGGAAGGTGAAGGGGACGGCTCCCTGGAGTACTGGAAACGGGTTCATTGGGAATACTATACCCAGGAACTGGAACCCTTCGGTAAAGTTCCCCGTGAGAGCATGATTGTGGTCTGTGAGGAGTTCGAAACAATCTACGAGCGACCTTAGAATACCGAATGGCTGGGAGTGTATTGCTACTCCACAGTGTTTTCCGTCAACAGATTAATCCAGTGTTACCCATGTATTTCCGGATATGTGGGATTCGACCGTTGCTTCGATAAAATTCAGACCCCGTACCCCATCGGTCATAGTCGGGAATTCCCCGGGGTCAAATTCCGCCCCGCGTATGGCCCTGGCCACCCCCCTGTAAATATTCCCCATGGCATCGAAAATCCCCTCGGGATGTCCTGCCGGCAACTTGGTCCCGTCGAGGGATAGGTCAGAATTATAGGCGTGCCCCGGCTTGTAAACCTGTAAGGGTTCTGTATCGCTCAACTTATAGAGAAAGTTCGGGCGTTCCTGTTCCCAGACAAGACCTCCCTTTTCTCCATAAATCCGGATAGCCAGCCCGTTTTCTTCACCGGTAGCCACCTGGCTGGCCCGTATCACTCCTTTTACGTGGTCTCCCATCCGTATGAGTACGGTGCCGTCTACATCCATCACATTATCCTTGTACAAATAATTAAAATCACACAGAAGGGACTCAATCTCGAGCCCCGTGGTGTATTCAACCATATTAAAGGCGTGCACTCCTATATCGCCCATACAGGAGCTGATCCCTGCTTTGGTCGGATCGAGTCTCCAGACGGACTTCCGCTTTTCGGCATCGTGGATGATCGGGTTAATCCATCCCTGATAATATCGGGCATCTACTTTATGAATCTTACCCAGGGCCCCCGATCGCACCAGTTCCCGCATTTGACGCACCATGGGATACCCCGTATAGGTATGTGTTACCGCAAAAACGGTTCCGGCCTTCTGATGTGCTTCACGAAGGATTTTGGCTTCCTCATAGGTCGTGGTCATCGGTTTTTCGCAAATCACATGAAAACCGTTGTCCAAAAGCTTTTTGGCCATCGGGAAATGTAAAAAATTCGGTGTTTGCACCGAACACACCTGAATTCGCTCGGATTCGGGCAATTTCAGTTCTTCAGCTATCAAGGTATCGAAATCCGGATAAATGCGATTTAAAGGGATGTCTATTTCCTTGGCAAAATCCAGGCTCTCCTGGTGGTCAGGACTGAAAACGGCCCCCACAATTTCATAATTATCAAACATATGGGCTGCTACCCTATGCAGAATTCCGATCAGGGAGTCACCACCACCCCCCAGGATTCCAAGACGAATTTTCTTTGGCATAATTTATACTTCAATGTTATTTTTTGTATTCAATTACCTCATTTTTAAAGAACAGTGCAAAGAGCACAGATACCCCCAGCGCAAAGAGGGCCGGGAAGGTCCAAATACTATTCCAGTCGTGAACATTCTCAGAGAGGAGGTTCATGTCGTAAATCTTTCCGGCAACCCAAAATCCTATGAGCATCCCCAGGCCATAGGTAGCCAGTGTAATGAGCCCCTGTGCGGCACTTTTATATTTTTCTCCGGCTTTTGAATCCGTGTAAATCTGACCGGAAACAAAAAAGAAATCATAGCAAATCCCGTGGAGGGCGATGCCCAGAATTAGCATAAACGCCAGATCTCCGGCATTTCCATAGGCAAAAAGGATATAGCGAATGGTCCACGCCAGCATTCCGGCCATAATGGTCTTTTTAAATCCGAATTTTTTAAAGAAAAAAGGGAGCAAAAGCATAAAAAGCACCTCAGAAGCCTGGCCTATAGTCATTTTTCCGGTGGGGTTGTCTACTCCGATTTCCGAGAGGAAGGGGTTGGCATTCTGATAGTAAAAAGCCAGTGGGATACAGATGAGGATAGAAGAGACAAAAAAGATCAAAAAATTGCGATCCTTGAGTAATTTCAATGCGTCCAGCCCAAGGAGGGTGGAGATTCCCACCTTCTCGCTCCGGTCTGCCGTCGGGGGGGTTTTGGGAAGGAAAAAACTGAACAGCCCAAGAAATGCAGATGCAATAGCTACCAGCAAAAAGGTGTTCTTTAGCATTCCCTCTGCACGGGCCTCGGGAGAATCCCACAGAAAAACATAACTGATTAGCAGTCCTGCCACAATCCAACCGATGGTGCCAAATACCCTTACCAGGGAAAACTCCTTGGCCGGATCCTTCATTTGATTAAAAGAAATAGAATTCACCAAAGCCAGGGTCGGCATGTATATGATCATATACCCCAGTACATAAGGGTAGAAGTTGGCAAAATCAACTGAAGTATACATTTGATACATCAAAACGGCGCCCAACAGGTGAAGGACCCCGAGAATTCGTTCCGCGTTAAAATAGCGATCCGCGACCAAACCTATGATAAACGGTGCTATAATGGCACCCCAGGATTGTGTGGAAAAAGCCATGGCAATTTCACCTCCGTCGGCCTTGAGGTTGTCCCCTAAAAAGGTCCCAAGGGTCACAAACCACCCGCCCCAGATAAAGAATTCCAGGAACATCATCAGGGAGAGTTGAAATTTAACGGTTGATTTCATGCGGTGTTGGTTTAGCGTTTGTAATAAATGTAATCCTGTTGAGGAGGCTCGATGCCGTTGGCCCGAAAATCCATGAGGACCTGCCCCCTGTGATGGGTGGAATGATTGATGATATGGAAAAGAATATCCTGAAGACTCCGGGTGTAATGTTTTCCTTCCGAGTCTTCGTATTTGATACGCCCTTCCCAAAAATCGGTATTGGTTATGATTTCAAAAGAATTTCGTTGGTTGTCATAATGGATTTCTTCCCAAGCCGTGGGCTC
>CAZEQO010000008.1:13394-26130 GCA_964514365.1 uncultured Robiginitalea sp.
CCTGCCATACCCCGAATTCGGAAGGCTGTTCCATAATTCGGGCATTCCAAATATGATGGGCGTTGAGGATATGGTTGAAAAGGGCATTACTCCGTTCTGGAATGGTTTTAAGTCCGGAGCAAAGGGTAATCAGTTGCTTGTTCGCATGGTAATTATAGTCAAATACCTGATGGAAAAATGCCTTCATAATATTTTCGGTCTTAGGAGACCATTTTTGCCGCTTTGAGAAGCAGCTCGCGCGTAGCGATTATTCCCTCTTCCTCGCTGAGCACATTGCCCTCATATTCAACCCCTATAAATCCGGTATATCCTGCATCTTTTACGATCTGAAGCATCTGTACATAGTCGGTGTCTGTTTCATCCCCGGATGCGTTAAAATTATGGGATTTGGCGCTGACGGCTTTTGCAAAAGGCATCAGTTCCCGGACGCCCTTATAACGGTCGTATTCCTCAGCACATCCGGCCTGATAATCTGAAGGATCTTCCCTTCGGATACAGAAATTCCCAAAATCGGGCAAGGTTCCGCAATTCTCCATATTCACCTCTCGCATAACCTGGGTGAGTAAAGCGGCATTCGAGGAAAGCCCACCGTGGTTTTCCACCAGGATGTTAATGTTTTTACCCCGGGCATACGTAGCTAAACCTTTAAGCCCGTCTACAGAATTGGGCACCCAGGTCTCCGGATCACTGCTGCCCGAAAGGTTGACCCGGATGGAATGGCATCCCATGGCCTGGGCGGCATCCACCCATTTATAATGATTTTCCACAGCGGCCATACGAGCTGCTTTGTCGCTCAGGGCTAAATCGCCCTGACCATCGATCATGATCAGCAGGTTCTGCATGCCGTGTTTGGCTGCCTCTGCATTGGATTTATCAATAAAACCCTGCATCGCTTCTTCAGAATAAGACGCCTTTTCCAATTCGGGATTGTACAACTGGCTCACATATTCCAATCCACTGAATCCCCACGACTTGGCCATTTCCGCAAACCTGTAGGGATCTGTGTTTCCTTCCCGAATCATTGTGTGAATGGACCATTGAGCCAGAGAGAGCTTAAAAAACGGGGTGGCTTCGGTTTCAGGAGCACCGGCTTCATCGGATTCGGCAGCCATCGCTTTTTTCGCTGATTCTTTACAGGCTGCCATTCCAAGGAGGGCGAGAGCCATCCCTGCCTGACTGCTTCTATAGATAAAATTTCTGCGCTTCATAAGGTACTGGGATATAGTTGGTTTGTGATGTCCCGGAAAATCTCCGGGTCTTATTCAGGAACGGAACCGATTCTTCCAATTATTGTCTAATTCCTATTTATCGGTCCTTTTAAGTAACATTCCTTCGGTTATAACAGATTTTAAATGTAGAAAATTAATTTAATATTTAATACTTTTAGCCATCTAACAAACCCATTGATGAGTAAGTTTTATTACAACCAGGAAGAAGAAACCTATGATGCCATTGTGGTAGGAACAGGTATTAGCGGAGGCTGGGCCGCCAAGGAATTGTGCGAGCAGGGCATGAAAACTCTGGTGCTGGACCGGGGCCGGATGGTCAACCATATCGAAGACTATCCCACGGCCAATATGGATAAATGGGATTTCCCCAACAATGGAGAACTCCCAAGGGAGGAAAAAGCCAAACAACTGAAACAGGCCCGTACGGGGTACACCGTAAGAGCCCCGCACAATTTCTGGTTCGTAGACGACCTGGAACACCCTTATAATGAAACCAAGCGTTTTGACTGGATGCGCGGATACCACGTTGGGGGCCGCTCCATTATGTGGGGGCGTCACAGTTACCGCTGGAGCAATATGGATTTTGAAGCCAATAAAAGGGACGGCATTGCGGTGGACTGGCCAGTGCGATACAAAGATATCGCCCCCTGGTACGATAAAGTGGAAGCCTATATCGGGGTTACCGGGGAAACCCTGGGCCTTCCCCAACTGCCCGATGGGGTCTTTGAGCCCATGATGGAGCTCAACTGTGTTGAACAGCACGTACGCGAACAGGTCGCTGAGCATTTTGACGGGAGGGTTATTACTGCCGGACGGGTGGCCCACATAAATAGTGATAAACAATTTGAAGGGAAAAACCGTATGCGGTGCCAATATCGCAATCGTTGTATACGCGGGTGTCCTTTCGGGGCATATTTCAGCAGCAATTCGTCTACGCTCCCGGCTGCGGAGGCTACAGGGAACATGACGCTTCGTCCCGATTCTGTGGTGCACGAAGTGATGTACGATCCCGATACCAAAAAAGCTACCGGGGTAAAGGTCATCGACAGGATCACCCAGGAGACGTATGAGTTTAAGGCTAAGGTCATATTCTTATGCGCCTCTGCCATAGCTTCCACTGCCATCCTGATGCAATCCAAATCGGACAGATTTCCCAATGGATTGGGTAATGATTCGGATCAACTCGGACGCAACATCATGGATCACCATCTCGGTGTAGGTGCAGGTGGCCGGTTTGAAGGTTTTGAAGACAAATATTACAAAGGGCGGAAACCCAATGGAATCTACGTCCCCAGGTTCAGAAACCTCGGAGGCAGCTCGAATACCGATAAATTTATCCGTGGCTACGGTTACCAGGGGGGTGCCAGCCGGGGAAGCTGGGAAGACTCCGTCAAAGAGCTTTCCCATGGCAAGGCCCTTAAGGAGGCAATCCTGAAACCCGGAGGGTGGAACTTCGGAATGGGTGGTTTCGGAGAAGTCCTTCCCTATGAGGACAACCGAATGACACTGGATTACGACAAACTGGATAAGTGGGGGCTGCCCACGGTTACCTTTGATGCGGAATTCAAAGAGAATGAATGGAAGATGCGGGAGGACATGAAGGAACAGGCGGTAGCCATGCTCGAAAAAGCGGGCTTAAAGGACGTAGAGCCCTTCGATGATCCCGGAGCGCTTGGTCTGGGGATTCACGAAATGGGAACTGCACGTATGGGGCGTGATCCAAAAACCTCGGTCGTCAATGGATATAACCAGGTGCACGCGGTGAAGAATGTCTATGTAACGGATGGGGCATTTATGACCTCCGCAGCCTGTGTAAATCCTTCCCTGACTTATATGGCTTTTACTGCCCGGGCCGCACAACACGCAGCACAAGAACTTAAAAAAGGAAACATCTGATGGACAGAAGAATCGCATTAAAAAACATGGGGTTAGCCCTGGGGTACACCGTAGCAACCCCCACAATAATAAGCCTGATGCAAAGCTGCAAACAGGAAACGGGGCCGGACTGGACCCCGGTTTTCTTTTCCCCCGAGGAAGGTGCAGTGATTATGCAGCTGGCAGATTTGATCCTGCCCAAGACAGATACTCCTTCAGCCACAGAAGTAGGGGTGCATTCTTTTTTGGATCGTTACTGGATGGAGGTTTCTGAACCGGAAGAACAAGATCTCATTAAATCGGGACTTGGCAATTTTATGGAGAAAGCCATGGCAGATTCCGGAAAAAAAGCCGGGGATTCCCTCACAGCCGAAGAACTGGAACCCGTACTGGCCGAAGCCCTTAAAAAACGTGATAAAGAGGACGAAGCTAAACTCTATGAAACCCTCACCACCTATAATGAGGCGGTTGCCGAGGGTCAGCCAGCCGAATTGGATGGGGATGTTTCCAGATTTGTCTTTGCCAACCAGTTTCGGGATGCGGTCATCTGGTCCTATAAAACTTCGGAATACGTAGGGGAAGAAGTACTGGCTTACCTGCCTGTACCCGGCGAGTATATCGGGTGTGGAGATTTGGATGAACTCACCGGTGGGAGAGCCTGGTCTCTTTAGAAACAGACCTTTCTTGAAACGACGTTCCTTTATTCGCAATTCGGGGCTGGCTGCCGTAGCCACTGCTGCCTCCCCTGCCCTGTACGGGAAGGCCCCCACGTCTTTTACCAAACCCTTTACACTAAATTTTGCCCCCCACCTGGGGATGTTCCGGGCACACGCCGGAGCGGATCCGCTGGATGAGCTGCGGTTTATAGCGGACTCTGGATTTAGCGCCTTTGAAGACAATGAAATGGCGAAGCGTCCGGTAGCCCTGCAAGAGAAGATCGGGCAATTCCTCGAGGATCGCGGTATGAAAATGGGGGTTTTCGTGGCCCATACCATTGCCTGGTCCGAGCCAAATCTGGCTTCGGGAGATCCTGGGCTCCGCCGGGTATTTCTAGATGAGGTTAAAGCGTCCGTAGAAGTGGCAAAAAGAGTAGGAGCCCGATGGATGACCGTGGTTCCGGGACATGTGGATATGAAACAATCCATGGCCTTCCAGACCGCCCATGTGGTCGAGGCTCTTCGGGCGGCCGCAGAAATCCTGGAGCCCCATAAACTTACCATGGTCCTGGAACCCTTGAATTTCAGGGACCACCCCGGGCAGTTTCTCTCAGAATCCCCCCAGGCCTATGAAATTTGTAAAGCGGTGAACTCACCAGCCTGTAAAATCCTTTTCGATATCTACCACCAGCAGATTCAGGAGGGAAATCTTATCCCAAATATTGAAGCGTGCTGGGATGAGATCGCCTATTTCCAAATCGGTGACAACCCCGGTCGCAAGGAACCCGGCACGGGTGAAATCAACTACACCAATGTATTCCGGTTTATTCAGGAACAAGGCTATTCCGGCATTCTGGGGATGGAACATGGCAACTCGATTGCCGGAAAAGAAGGAGAACTCGCCCTGCTCAACGCCTATAGAAGTGTAGATCCTTAAGGATTGATGATTTGCCACTTATTTGGGGCCGTCCTATACCGGCCAATGTTCCTTTCGCCATACTGCCAGTCCCGTATGGTGATTCAAACTCCCCAATGCCGCACCATACACTTATTCCAATGTAGAAAACATATACAGTAAAGGTTTGAATCTGCGCTTTGTGGGAATTCTTCGTGGGGCGGGGTTTCGATGTGGCCTTAAGAACTAAAAGTCAAACAGTACGACCCCGGAACACCTAAAAATCTAATTGATACCGGCAGATGAATCAGGTAGTTCCCCCGAAACCTAAATTCAATCTAAGAAGACTCCCGAAGGAAACCCTTAGTTCCGATGTCAACCGTGTCCCGTAAAGTTGTCATATCAATAACAAGCTTCAGGAGTCGTACTTCTATCGTTTGACTTCTAATCTCTTACTTCTAAACAATTATAATGTGATGTTTGAGGGTAGTGGTTGGGCCTTAAAAGCCCCGGTAACCCGAACCGAGCCCCCACTTCCATCATTTAACACCATATCTATTTCTCCAATAACTTTCTTTGGAGTACATCCTGTAATGGAGATTGAACCGGATTCGCTGAAATACAGGGCCGACGTTTTACCTCCCATGTCTGCATATCCAAACACGGTATCGAAGTTCGTCATAACCCCGGCACCCTGCTCCCCAACCGAATACTCTCCTTTCTCGATCATTTCATGAGTGCCTGAAATAGGGATCAAAAACCCAAATCCAGGCCCTTTCGCAATGTGCGGATTGACAAAATGGAGTTTAAAAATCCGAGACTCCATTGAATTGTCATGTTTATCCGAGTATTCGAAATACACGGGGCCGTTTATATTATTACTTTTACCTTCTGCAGCAGTTTGAAGATCGTACTTCCCCGGCGCCAATTCCGCTGTCAGCGAAACAGGATCCGGAGCTATATAAGCAATTGCCAATACCAATGCCACACCCAGCGCAACCGGCCACATCAATCGAAACAATCTGGAGTCCTTTATCATGGATTCTCAGTTTGACCGACGGAAATCTCCCCGGGCTCACCTTCAGGCCAATTGGCAGGGGTATCGGGAGTTTGCTCCGTTATCTTATCGTAGCTCACAACAGCTTGATCTTCTGTCTTTTTCACTACAGGAGACTCCGTCAATGCTGCTAAAGCAACGGCTAAAACAAAAGCTACAAAGAAAAACAGGCACTTTTTCATTTTGCTTTATTTCAGGGGAATCTCGTTAAAAATGCTCTCAAAACTAGGTGCTTTCCAGACTTCACTCGAGGGTAAATGTGTAAACAGTGTTAAAATTTGTATAAACCGCAATTTGATTGCAAAATCGCTCAGATAAAACTCTCACTCCCTAGCGTTTCCAGATTACTATGGGCACAACAACCTGAAAAACAACTCCTTGATTGTAGGATAATTCTTCACCTTGGCGAGGATTCTTCGTCAGACAACGGTTCATTTCCGGATTTATCCGAACTCACTACCCTATTCGAATGCGGTTACAGACATTTTTTTTAAATTTCAGAATTATACCCAGGGGCATGATTGAAGCAGTAATAGTAGACGATGAAGAAAAAGCGGTTCAAAGCCTGGGCTGGGAATTGAGTCATTTTTCAAACGAAATAGTCGTCGTCGCTTCCTTTACGGATCCATTCAAAGCGCTGGAATACCTGGAATCCAATACTCCTGACTGTCTTTTCCTCGATATAGAAATGCCAGCCATGGATGGTTTCCAATTCATTAAGAAGTTGCGAAACAGGGATCTCGCGATTATCATCACCACCGCCTATAACCAATATGCGATTCAGGCCCTTAAAAATGAAGCCATTGATTATCTGCTAAAACCCATAGATGCCGATGATCTTCAGGAAACGATCTCAAAAATACGGCGTCATAACACCAATCACCTGACGGCCAATCGCCTTGAAAAAATACTTTCAGGCAAAAGCATGCAAAGCAAGAAAATCACGGTTAATACAGATGGGAAATTACTGTTCCTGGACAATGATGATGTTCTGTACGCAGAATCTGATGGCAACTATAGCACCCTGTATCTTTCAGATGGCCGAAAGATAGTATTGACCAAAAAATTAAAAGAAATAGACGAGCTTTTACCTCCTGAAACCTTTTTCAGAATCCATAACTCCTATATCATTAATCTGGATAAAGTAAAAGAGTACCTTAAGACCGACGGATACGTCGTTTTGGTATCCAATCATAAAATTCCGGTTTCACGTAAGAAAAAATCCGATTTTCTGGATTTGATTTAAGTCGCCACAAAATGCTGGGGTTCGCAAAAAGCACTTGTTTTCTTTTTTTAAGCCTTTCGCTTACAACCCTGCATGCGCAAAATATCCCGGAAGAATTTACCCGGCTCACCGATAGTGTTCTCGCCGAGAAACCGACTACATATCGTGGATTGGATAGCTTTCTCAGGCCTTACAGAAGAGATTCTGTCCTCATGAACCATTTTATCGAGCAAAGTCTTGGCGTTGAATATCTCGATGGCTTGAGTTATAGCTACAACCAACTGGGGACACTAAATCGCAATATCTCCAATTACCAGAAGTCTATTGACTACCATAAAAAAGGACTGAACGCGGCTACAGAAGCGAATAATACAGAATTCCGAATCTTTAGCCTCAACATGCTGGGAGTAGTGTACCGACGCCTGGACGCCATAAAAACAGCCCTTGATTACAACCAGGAAGCCCTGCGCCTCGCTGAGACCATAAAAAACCCATCCGAGGGCATACGAAGGAGTAAGAACGTATCCCTGAACAGTATTGGCAATATCTATCAGGCCCTTGAGCAATACGAGCGGGCCCTGGATCACTATAGGCAATCCTATCTGTTGGAAGAAGCCCTGGGGAACAAACTGGGTATGGCCATCAATCTGCAAAATAGCGGGGAATGCCTGGAAGCACAGGGAAAACTGGATGAAGCCCTGGATTTTTTTCAAAGATCCCTAGCCTTCGATACCGAAATCAATTCCGTACGCGGAAAAGCCATTTGCGGGAATAGCATTTCCCGTATTTATATTAAGCAGGGCCGGTATGCAGAGGCTGTTGACCTGTTAAACACGAATATAGATTTGGCCCTGAGCACGAAAGACCAGCATATCATAGCCCCTGCCTACAACAATCTGGGTTGGGCGCATCTTAAACTGGAGAATTGGGATCTCTCTGAGGAGAACCTGACAAAAGGTTTGGAGACCGCACAGGAAAACAAGTTCTTAAGAGGTATTTGTGAGAGTTATGAACTGCTATCCGACCTGGCCTCCGAGCGGGGTGATTTTCAAGACGCCCTGGTATTCTTCAGAGAATCTGACAAATACCGAAGGCAGGTTACCAACGATGTAAACATCAAATACGTCAACGACGTAATTTTCAGGTATGAGTCAGAAAAGCAGAGGGAAGTAGCCCAGCGCCTCAGGCAGGAAAATGAAATCGTAAACCTGAAGCTTAAACGCAACCAGAATACGCTGCTGGTGGGCGCCCTGTTGCTCGTGCTTTTTTCATTGGTCCTCTATACTATTTTCCGCCAGAATAAACTCAACAATGAGAAAAAGGTGCTGGCTTTGGAACAGAGTCGGCTGCGAAGCCAGATGAATCCGCACTTCCTCTTTAATTCCCTGAATTCCATCAAGCATTTTATTATCAACGATGAACAAAAAAATGCGGTTCACTACCTGAACAAATTTTCTAAACTCATTCGAAAGATCCTCGAGGCATCTTCAGAAAAAGATATCAGCCTGCAAGAGGAACTCGAAACTGTGGACCTCTATATGAATATTGAAAATACACGGTTCAAAGATGAAATAGACTTTAGAATCGATGTGGACCCCAGGCTCAACCCCGCCTCGATAAAAATACCTTCCCTGGTCCTTCAGCCATTTTTGGAAAACGCCCTTTGGCATGGGCTATCCTCTAAAAAAGGGAAGAAAAAAATACGTATGGAAGTTACCCCCAAGGGGGCCGATTATATCGAGATCTCCATTCGGGATAATGGGATTGGGAGGGAGGCCTCAGAAAAACTCAACCTTCAGAAAACCTTAAAGCGCAAGTCCCTCGGCATTCCGATAACCCGGGAGCGCCTGGCCAATTTTTCCAGGGTTTACCAAAATTCCTTTGACCTCAGGATCAGGGATATCGTCTCTCCCGATGGAAAGGTTGAAGGTACAGAAGTATTACTCAAGATTCCTACTGTTTAAGGTGTTCCTCAGCGACGGCTTCCAGCTCCTCATACCAAGCCTCTCCAAATTTTCGAATTAGAGCCTCCCGGACGAATTTGTAAATGGGAACTTCCAAACTCGACCCCAGGCTACAAGCCGGATCGCAAATATGCCATTGATGATAATTGACTGCCGTAATACGGGTATACTCCCGGACCCTCACCGGATACAAATGGCAGGATACGGGCTTCTTCCACGAGGTGGCTCCGGCTTTGTGGGCTTTTTCAATGCCGCATAAGGCTACGCCCTTTTCAAATACTGCATATGCGCATTCCCTGTTTTCGACCAAGGTAGGGCTTAATACTGGGGTAAATCTTTTCCAGGGTCTGCAATTCTTCAGTTTCCAGGGGGGCACCGGAACTGCCTTCCACACAACAGGCCCCTTTACACGCCTTGAGATCACAGGCAAATGCGCCTTCCAGAATTTCTTCTGAAATCAGTGTTTTTCCAATTTGAAACACAATCCTTTTTTAAAATCCGTCCAAAGATATCGAATCCCTTTCAATGGCTTTTTACCATTTAAAAATCTGCTTTCAACGTTCTGTCAGGTAGTGTACCTTTGCCCGAAATTATAACCGAATGTTCACACATCTGGATTTTAGGGAAATTATATCTGCCACCATGATCCTTTTTGCCGTTATCGATATCGTGGGCAGCATTCCGATCGTCATTGACCTTCGTAAAAAAGCGGGGCATATCGAATCTGAAAAAGCCTCTATTGTGGCCGCAATCATAATGATAGCGTTTCTCTTTATTGGGGAAAAAATCCTGAAACTCATCGGGATAGACGCCAATTCCTTTGCGGTGGCCGGGGCTTTTGTACTCTTTTTCCTGGCCATAGAAATGATCCTGGGTATTACCCTGTACAAAGATGATACTCCGGAAACGGCCTCTATTGTACCCCTTGCCTTTCCCCTGATCGCCGGAGCGGGTACCCTTACGACCTTGTTGTCCATACGGGCGGAATATCACGTGGTCAATATCATCATTGCCATTATTTTGAATGTTATCTTTGTATACGTTGTTTTGAAATCGTCTTCGCGAATCGCCAAAGTTATGGGGCAGCAGGGCCTGAGCGTGATTCGGAAAGTGTTTGGGGTCATCCTTCTGGCGATTTCGGTCAAACTGTTTGCCAGCAATATCAATGGGCTTTTTTAGCCGGGAATCGCTTTATATGAACAAAATACTCTTAATCGTACTCCTTTTACTCGCCGTTGTACTGATCGGTTACAACATCACCGTTGTGGATTTTGAAAAGCCTTTTGAAGGGGACAGTGTGGTTGCCCTCATATGCATTGTCGCCTCCCTTTGCGCCATCGTTTTGCTGCTCATCTTTAATGCGGCAAAAAAGATTCAAAAAAAGGTTGAAGAAGAATCCTGACGAGAAATCCAGGACTCAGTCCTGGACGATCATCTGTTGATCCAGGCTGAGTATGCGCTGTAGCATGGGATCCGCTTTGCCCAGAATCTGTGCTTTCAGATCGGGAGAGAACAACTGCTCCGCGAGTGAAGCCTTCAGGTAGCGTTTTATTAGATCCTCATATTGATAATAATCCAGCCTGAAGTTATACCTCCCCATAAAATCGATAAAGCTTTCAAAGAGAATATCATCTGCTTTAAAAGATTCCAGAAACGCCTCGGCGGAATAATCCGCATAGCGCGCGCGATCCTCTTCCAGGTGTTCGAACCCGAAGGAGGAAAAGAATCCCCGGGCGTCAAGAGCCGCAAGCGCCTCTTCTTCATTACTGCCGATGGGTACGAAAACATCCGGGATAATACCTCCTCCGCCATAGACCACTTTACCTCCCGGGGTGACAAACCTCAGTGAATCAGCCACCTTAATACTGTCAGCAGATCCGAGCTCCCCGTTGTGGTAGCGTTGCATAAACCGATGGTAATAATCCTCTGTCCCGTTTTCATACTCCCTCTGAATCGAGCGGCCCGTGGGGGTATAGTACCTCGATACCGTCAGCCGAACGGCTGAACCGTCTCCCAGGGCCATTTCACGTTGTACGAGACCTTTGCCAAATGAACGCCTCCCGACGATGGTTCCGACGTCATTATCCTGCAAGGCACCCGCAATAATCTCAGAAGCAGAGGCCGACCTTTCATTGATCAGCACATATACGGGCTTATCTTCAAAGCCCCCCCTGGAGGTGGCAAAAGTGGAATCGATTTGGCCTTTTTTGTTCTTTGTAAAAAGGATCAACCTGTTTTTGGGAAGGAAGACGTCCGCGATTTCTTCGGCCACGTTGAGATACCCGCCGGGGTTATCTCTTAAGTCCAGGACCAGTTTTTGAGCCCCGTTTTGCTCCAGATCCCTCAGGGCCTTCCGGAATTCGCCAAAGGTGGATTCTGCGAACCGATTCATACGCATATACCCCATGTCCGGGCGAATCATATAATAGGCATCAATACTGCGTATGGGCACGTGATCCCGTTGCAGGCGCATTTTAAAGGTCCGGTCTTCTGATTTCCGGTAGACTGTAAGGACAACTTCACTGCCTTCCTGGCCTTTGAGACGGTTTACAATCTCAGCGTTGGATAATTTCTGGTCGAAGAGGGTGTCCTTGTCGGCCATGAGAATTTTATCCCCCGGGCGCAAGCCACGGCGCTGGCTGGGGCCTCCTTTAATGGTCCTGGTGACGGTAATGGTATCGCGGAACATATAAAAGTTTATACCAATCCCGACAAAATCCCCTTTCATATTTTCACTGACACGCTCCATCTCATCTTTGGGGATATAGACCGAGTGCGGGTCCAACTTATCGAGGATATTATTGACCGTGACATCGACAATGCTGTCGGTGTCCACCTCATCCACGTACTCATAGTCGATATAATCTATAAGTCGGTTGAGTTTATCTTTCTTGGAGTTGGTGGTAAAGAATTTTTCAGGCGTGTCGTCAAAATGTAGTTTTCCCCCGACGAAAATGCCGAGTGCCAGGGCGAATGCCACAACTGCCGGACCTATATAGTAACTCTTTTTCACTTTAATCTTCTCGAATTTCTACCGCATCTTCGATGATGGGCAAATGCCTCAGCTCTACTCCGGCCCTGCTCAGAAAATCCAAGCCCGAACCGTCTTTATAGGCATGCTGGTACACGACCCTGTTGATCCCTGACTGATGGATGAGCTTGCTGCATTCCCGGCAGGGGGACAGGGTAATATACAATGTAGCTCCTTCACAAGACTGGGTAGAGGCAGCCACTTTAGAGATCGCATTAGCTTCAGCGTGAAGCACATACCATTTTGTATAGCCAACCTCATCCTCACAAAAATTCTCAAAACCGGTTGGAGTTCCGTTATACCCATCGGAAATGATCATCCGATCCTTGACTACAATAGCGCCCACCTGTTTGCGTTTGCAATAGGAAAGCTTTCCCCATTCATGAGCCATGCGTAAATAGGCCCGGTCGTATTTCTCTTGTTTTTTACTCTTCACTCTGAAATCCTAACGTTGCTGCAGGCTATTTTCTTGCCGGAATTCACTAAGATACCCGCTTTCAAAAAGCCTGACAACCTTTGCATGGTTAATTTTAAGTGAAAAAGGTAGTCCTAGAAAAAAATCAGCTTCAGGGAGACCAGGGCAATTATCAGGCTAAACCCCCAAACGTAATACTTCCTGGTCAGGGGTGTCCATTGCAGGAGAACGTAACCCAGGGCAAGTACCGCCAGTAAGACTGCGAGCTGCGCTCCTTCGATACCAGCCGCGAACCCAAGCAGGGGGCCTGCTTTTTCCTCTTCCTCCGCCATAAGCATCCTGAAATAGTTTGAAAACCCCAGGCCGTGTATCAATCCAAAAAAACCAGT
>CAZEQO010000008.1:26140-31019 GCA_964514365.1 uncultured Robiginitalea sp.
TACAGATTTAAAAGGGCGGTTATGAGTATGGTAATCGGGATCAGAATTTCTACAAGCTCAGCGTCAACGCGTACTATTCCGTAAGCCGCAAGGGCGAGGGAGAGGCAGTGTGTAAGGGTAAAGAGGGTGGCCAGCCAGAACACCTTTTTCCACTGCCCGAAACTGAAAGGAAGGGCCAGGGCGGTCAGAAAAAGGACGTGATCGTACCCGTTGGGATCCAATACGTGGCTAAAGCCGAGTTCGGTATAGAACCAAATGTCGTTCATTGGTGAAAAATTTTAACTCCCGGGCCTACATTCCGCGCTCTTCCTGAATGCGCTCATAGGCCAGTTGGACTTGCTTGAATTTCTCCTCAGCACCTTTTCGGATGGCTTCATCTTCTGTGATCACCCGGTCCGGATGGTACTTTTTCGCCATATCCCGATATGCCTTTTTGACCTCCTGATCCGTAGCGGTTTTTTCAATTTCCAAAATTGTATAAGCCGTGTCAGCAGATTTGATAAACATCGCCTCTATACTTTCAAAATCCCGTCTGCCAATTTTGAGGTACCCCGCAATCTCCCTTAATTTATTGTATTCGGCCTTACTGACCCGTCCGTCCGCCCCGGCAATTCCAAAGAGAAAATGAACGAGTTGCAAGCGGACTTCATACCGCGTCCGTTGATTCAGGAAACTGCAAATGCGCTGGGCTGAGACCTCCCTTTTTTTGACCACCTCATTAAAGGTTCTGAAAATAGCATTCGCTTTTTCCTTACCATAGGTGCCCAGGAAATACTGCCTTACATAATCGAGTTCCCGCTGGCTGACGCTGCCATCGGCCTTTATGACAATAGAGCACAGTGAAATCAGGTGCAACTCAAAATCCTGAGGTGAGACCTGTGTCCGGTTCAGGTCGCGGAAAACACTTCCGCCTTTTCCACTGAAGTTGTCGACCATACTACCGAGAAAGAAGCCTAATAGCGCCCCCGGAAAGCGAAAAAGGAAGTACCCCAGGATGGCTGCAACCCATTTGATCATTTAAATAAATTTGCGCAAAGATAGCAGATTCACCCTGATTAATCCCTCTGGCTTCCCCGATCAAACACCCCGGAAAATTCTTTTGATTTTGTACCTTTGCACATCACATAAAACAAAAAAGCTATGTACCCAGCAGAGTTAGTAAAACCCATGCGCGACGATCTGGCCTCCGCCGGATTTGAGGAGCTGTATACAGCGGAAGCTGTCGAAAATGCGATAACGGGCGAGGGGACAACCCTGGTCGTTGTGAATTCCGTTTGCGGTTGTGCGGCTGCCAATGCCAGACCGGCTGCCAAAATGAGCCTTAAAAATGATAAAACCCCGGCAAGACTGGTCACAGTTTTCGCAGGTGTGGATCGGGAAGCGGTGGACGCGGCCCGCAACATGATGGTCCCTTTCCCCCCATCATCTCCGAGTATGGCCCTTTTCAAAGATGGCGAGCTCGTTCATATGATCGAAAGGCACCATATTGAAGGACGACCCGCTGAAATGATTGCCGAAAACCTGGTTCAGGCCTTTGATGAATTCTGTTAAGAAACACCTGAGCGCATAATCATTTTTTATAAACCGCTTGTTTACAGGCGGTTTTTTAATTTTGAAGGTATGGAACGTATTATTTCCTATCCTCTTTCCGCACTGTACATGCTCCTTTTCGGCCTGACCCTGGTCGTCTTTCATCCCATTCAATGGCTCTGCTTTAACCTCTTTGGATACGAGGCACACAGAAAGAGTGTAGCCCTGCTAAACCTTTGTCTGATGCGCTGCACACATTTACTGGGGACCTCATACACCTTCAGGAATACCGCGCTCCTACCCGGGAAAGGGCCTGCCATCATCGTGGCAAATCACCAGAGTATGTACGATATTCCCCCCATAATATGGCGGCTGCGGAAGTTCCATCCAAAATTTGTAAGCAAGAAAGAATTGGGCAGGGGAATTCCGAGTGTTTCCTATAACCTCAGGCATGGAGGATCCGCACTGATCGATCGAAAGGATCGAAGACAGTCCCTGACGGCTATACGAGAACTCGGAGAATATATAGAGCGCACCGGCAGGAGTGCGGTGATCTTTCCTGAGGGCACCCGCAGTCGGGATGGAAACCCCAAACCTTTTCGAATGGTCGGTTTAAAAGTACTTGTAAAAAGTGCCCCTTCCGCTCAAATCATCCCGGTAAGCATCAATAATTCGTGGAAAATCCTGCGTTTTGGTAAATTTCCATACGGGTTGGGTGCGCATCTGGAATTTATCATCCACCCCCCTGTCCCCGCAGCAGGATGTACAGACAAAGAAATCAATGAAATAGAGGCCACTATTGCCTCAGCCATAAATAAAAGCCCATGAACGATGCAGAGCGCATTGAAAAAGCCATCGCCTACGTCCAACGCGAATTAAAGGACTCTGAAGGAGGACACGACTGGTTCCATATTCAGCGTGTTTTTCGAAATACCCTTCAAATTGCCAGGGGCGAGAAAATAGACTTGCTGGTGGTGAGTCTGGGGGCCCTCCTACACGATATTGCAGATGCCAAATTTCACAACGGGGATGAGGAAATAGGCCCGAAAAAAGCTTCCGCCTTTCTGAAGGACCTGGATATTTCAGAAAAGCGGCGCCAACACGTTATTCAGATCATTCGCCATATCTCCTTTAAAAACAGCCTGGAGGGTTCGAAAAGCGACTTTGATTCCAGGGAACTCCAGGTGGTAAGGGATGCGGACAGACTCGATGCCATGGGGGCCATAGGAATCGCAAGGGCCTTTAACTACGGGGGCCATGCCGGTCGCAAACTCTACGATCCCGAGGTCGCGCCAAATCCTAAAATGGACAAAGCCACTTACAAAAAGAATACGGGCCCGACCATAAATCATTTTTATGAGAAGCTCCTATTGCTGAAGGACCTGATGCATACTGATACCGGTAAAAAACTGGCCGAAAAACGGCACCGGTATATGTTGGATTTTCTTGAAGAATTCTATAGTGAATGGAATGGGGTGGCCTGAACTCACCGCGATTTTTGTATCTTTTTCACCAAATTATCTCTAAAACAAATTACGTATGCGCAGAAGGTCCTTCCTGAAAAATGCAGCCGCCAGTTCGGCGGCTTTTACAATTGTCCCTAGTTATGTCCTGGGAAAAGGGCATGTTCCCCCCAGCGATACCCTGTATGTTGCAGCTTTCGGAGTAGGGGGTCGGGGTCGTGGCGTAATGCGCGGACTGGATGCGACAAAAAAGGTAAAGTATGTGGCCCTTTGCGATGTGGATGACAGGCGCGCTGCGGCCAGCTACAAGGCCTACAGCGCCGCCTCGAAATACAAGGATTACAGAAAGGTATACGACAACCATCTTAAGGAAATCGATGCAGTGATGGTAGCCACCCCGGATCATACACATGCCACAATTGCGCTCCCCTTTATGCGTGAAAAAAAACACGCCTATGTGGAAAAACCACTAACCCACAATATTCGCGAAGCACGGTTAATGACCAGTGTCGCACGGGACATGGGTATTGTTAGTCAAATGGGAAACCAGGGTGCCTCCAGTGATGACAGCCGGATTGCCAGAGAGTGGGTAGAAGCCGGAGTCATTGGCGATATAGAACGGGTAGATTGCTGGACGAACCGTCCGGTGTGGCCACAGGGAATCCCGCTGCCAACGGAGAAACACGAAATTCCCAACGGCCTCGACTGGGATTTATGGCTCGGTCCGGCCGAAATGCGGGATTATAATGATGCCTATCTCCCATTCAAATGGCGGGGCTGGTGGGATTTTGGCACGGGAGCCCTGGGCGATATGGGCTGCCACATCATGGAGACGCCTTTCAGTGTTTTAGACCTGGGATATCCTACAGAGGCTGAAGCGAGTTGTACGACCAACTGGGTCGGCGATTTTGTGGAAGCGGATTACAGTGCCTCCTGCCCCTCTTCTTCAATTGTGCGATTGAAATTCAACACAGAGAATCACGGGGAAGTCCGCCTGAACTGGTACGATGGCGGAATACTACCGGACCTGCCCGATGAATTGAAGGATGGTGAAACGATTGGCGATACCGGGGGAGGAAGTATTTTTTATGGAACAAAAGGAATTATGGTGTGCGACGTTTACTCCAGAAATGCCCGCCTGCTTCCCTCAGAAATGATGGATTTATTAAAACCCCCGGCCCCAAAATACCCCCGGATAGAAGGTGATGTGGACGGGCATCAGAGGAATTGGGTAGAAGCATGCCTCAATGGAGGGACAACATCTTCTGATTTTAGCCGTTCCGGCCCGCTCACCGAGTCGGTACTGATGGGCAACCTCGCCATTCGGGCTTTTCAATACAAAACCCTCAAGGAGGGCAAAAAATTAGGCGATTGGGATCCTTTCAACTACCCGGGAAGGCGTAAAATCAAGTGGGACGGTGCCAATATGCGGGTAACCAATTTTGAGATGGCCAACCAGTGGGTACAGGGAAACTACCGCAGCGGGTGGGAACTTAAATAATTCGCAAACATCCTTAAAAAAGTGTCCACTGCCCGGTCTTGTACTGCTGGTGTATGGCAGTATTTAGCTCCGGGAACTCTCGGTTTTTAAAATAGCGTCTTCGGGCGATACGAGCCATAGTATGAATTTGTTCGGCGACAGCTCCTTCCCCTTTATTTCTCACGCCAAACCTACTGTCATTCAGGTTACCCCCATGACACGCCCTTATGAGTGAAAGCACTTTATCAGCCCGATCCGGCAGGGCTTTGTGAATCCAGGATGCAAAAATATCTCCTACTGCCCCGTTCAGGCGAACGACATTCAGGCCAAAAGACCGGGCCCCGGCTTCGGATACCGCCCGTGCGGCTCGTGCGCGGCGGGAAGCTGGATGACGGCCTGCGCGACG
>CAZEQO010000008.1:31029-37985 GCA_964514365.1 uncultured Robiginitalea sp.
CCCGGGCCAATGCGTGCAATTCGTGACTGTTCAGGCCGGGAATAATCGGAGCGAGCATGGCATTTACCGGAATACCCGCCTCTGAGAGCAGGCGGATCGTTTTTAAGCGCTGGGCAGTCGTCGTCGTTCTCGGCTCGAGCCTGGATCTGATTTCCTTATTGAGGGAGGTCACTGAAATATGTACTCCTACGAGTTGGTCCGCATTCAGGGCCTTGAGAATATCGATATCGCGCAACACCATGGCATTTTTAGTGATGATTCCCACGGGGTGTTTGTATTTTAAGAAAACCTTTAGGCACGCCCGGGTAATTTCAAATTGTTTTTCTGCCGGCTGATAGCAATCTGTATTTCCGGAGAGCACGATGGGCGTGGCTTTCCATTTGCTATTTCTTAAAAACGCTTCGAGGAGCGCAGGAGCTTCTTCTTTCACCAGTATTTTTGACTCGAAATCGATTCCTGAGCCCAAACCCCAATATTCGTGGGTGTTCCGGGCATAACAATAAACACAACCATGCTCACAGCCCTGATATGGGTTCATGCTGTACCCCATACCAACATCCGGGCTCAGCACCTTATTGACAATCGTTTTTGGAAAAATCTTTTGATAGGTTGTACGGATCTTATCTGCTTCCCCTTCCCGGTGCATATATTCCAAAAACTCCGGAATGCTTTCGTGGTGGGCGTTTTCAAAACGATTGCTTACCCGTTCCTGGGCCCCCCGGCCTTTTGAAAAACTGTTGGGATCTCGAACCATCCAATTGGTATTTATCCAAATTTATGGATTTTTTCCAAAAAAGATATACAATATTTATAAAGTACTCATGAATGGGAGAGACCCGTTTTAACTGCTTGCTAATGAACTTCTACCGAGACCAGTTGTTTTCTGGATCCTTGCTTCGCATAAAACAGTAAGCGGTTGGTTTCTAAATTAACATGGGGCATGGAAACCATCAGGGGAAGTCGTGCTTCATCGGAATCGATGATTTTCTCATAGCTTAAAGCGCCCTCAGTATCGAGGCGGATTACAAAGACGTTTCGGTTCCGGCTGAAACCCTGTTTGAATATCAGGCGCTCATTGCCGATAAGCTGGGGTTCTTCTGAAGCCAGGCAGACAAAGAAATACGTTTGCCCGTCCTTGGTATAGGAACTATAGGAAGTATAGGCCCCGTCTCCCTGGGTCACCTCTGTTTTATTGATATTCCGGGCCCAAAGGAGTTTTCCCTCCGAATCCAGTTTAACGCTGACAATATCGTTGTGATGGAACCGCTGAACCCTTACCCGTCCTCCACTGGCATTGGGCTGCATACTTTCAGTCATAAAAAACTCTTCGGCATTAAAGAGCAGCGACCCGTCTTCGGTAAAGTGGGCCCCCTTAAATACCAGGTTCTTGATCACTTTATCGGTTTCCTGTCCAAATTTATCCATCATAAATTGCTGTGAAAACGGATTGTATGTTCGTTTCACAATACTCAGGTCCCCGGGGTTGAGGATTAAATACTCCAACCCGTTGTATCGGTTGTCCTTGCGATCTGCGTAAAAGCCTGCACAAATAAGCTGGTCCCCCCGCCATAGGGGTTTGACCGCTTCTGAGAACTTTCCTGGAATATCAAAAACCTGGGTTTTAGTCCCGGACTTATCCAACCGCACCAACTCGTATTGAAACTTTCGCTCCTCGGCCCTGAACCGCCGTTGCCTGAAATAAGCCTTGCCCACCAGGTATACGGCTGACAGGTCTGTGGATACCGCCAACTCCTCGAAAGCATAATTCTTCTCCGCGCTCTCAGACGAAAAATCGGAATCCATTATGGGTTCCAGCCTGTTGTTAAAGACTATTATCCGATGCTGCAGATCCTTATTGCGGGATTGCAGGATACTGATGGCAAAAACCCGTGAATCCGGATCCGAAAGGACCGTAGTGGAAAAACCTGTCTTAAAGCTGCGGTTGTAATAGTTCTTATCCACCGGGGCTTCTACATAGTCCGCCTTCAGGCTTAGCAGTTTGCTAACAGTGAAATTGTACGCCCCTACAGGACTCTGGTGAACTTTATATTCGAAAGAGTACGTTTCGGGATTATACTCCAAAAACAAAAGGTATATTTGATCATTTGCCACGAACCCATGGACAAAGTCTCCATCTTTATACTTATAGTTATATTCTTCAACAAGCTGTAGTTCCGGATTATAGCGCTCTATAAGGTAGCCTTTTGGCCTGACCAGTAAGCCGGAGTAATACCCCCTTACAAGTATTTTGTCGGAGGATACGGTTTCCGAAAAAGACAAAAGGTTGGAATATTTATACCGATCTTTATATTTATCGCCAAATGTATACTCCAAAGGCATTTCTTGCCCGTATGTAACCCATAGGGCCAGCATGCCGGCAAGCAGGCATAAACGTCGTAGCATGATTCAGTTATTTGTATCAGGCACCCGGAAAATCAGGAGCTCGTTTCTCAAGAAAAGCACGGGTTCCCTCCTTGAAATCCGCAGTGCCGAAGCATTCGCCAAAGGCGTCAATTTCGGCCTGAAATCCCGGTTTGCTACTACTAAAACCTGCATTTACTGCTTTTATTGCACTGGAAATCGCTGCTGGGGAGTTTTTAGCCACCTGCCCGGCCAGAGACCGGCAAAACTCCAAAAGCGCATCCTGGTCCGTCACGTGGTTAACCAACCCGTATTCCAGGGCCTTTTCGGCTTTTATCATGCCCCCGGTGAGGATCATTTCCATCGCCCTGCCTCTTCCAACAAGCATGGGGAGGCGCTGGGTTCCGCCATACCCGGGAATTACCCCCAGGGAAACCTCTGGAAGTCCCATTTTGGCATTCGTACTCGCGACGCGAAAATGGCAGGCCATGGCAAGTTCCAACCCCCCACCAAGTGCAAATCCGTTGACAGCGGCGATTACAGGGGTCCTCAAGGCTTCAATTCTGTCAAAGAGCTGTTGCTGCCCATCCGCGGCGAGTGCCCGCCCTTCAGATTCTGAGTACTCGGAAAACTCAGCGATATCTGCCCCGGCCACGAAGGCCTTAGGGCCGGAACCGGTAAGGATAATCGCCCGCACCTTAGGATCTTCCTCCAGTTCCCCCAAAGCTGCGCCCAGCTCTTTTATGGTTTCCCTGTTCAGGGCATTTAATTTCTCAGGTCGGTCCACAAAGACCAGTGCTAAATTTTCTTCAACTGTTACAGATACCGAATTATAAGTCATACTACTACAGATTTATGTGTTTTTACCTGGGGAATGCGCACTGTAAAGACTGTTCCCTTGCCCGTTCTGGATGTGAAATCAATACTGCCTTTGTACGTCTCGACGATAGTCTTCACCATTCCAAGGCCAAGGCCCATCCCACTGGTTTTTGTCGTGAATTTAGGCTCAAAAATCTTATCCCTGAATTCCTCTTCTATTCCCTTGCCGTTATCGGCGACAGAAATTTTGGCCATGCCCCCTTCCGCAGAAACAATAACCACGATTCTCGGGTTCTCCACCTCCGGCAAAGCCTGAATGGCATTCTTAACCAAATTGGTAATCACCCGTATCAGCTGGGTTCGGTCCATTTTAACAACCAGGTCATCCGCTTCGGAAATAAAGTGGATAAAGGGCTCGTTAAAAATATCAAGGGCGAGTTTCACCACCTCAGCAACATTGAGGGTTTCGTTTTGCTGGGCAGGCATTTTCGCGAAATTAGAAAAGGCCGATGCAATACTGCTCAGGGTATCGATCTGCTGAATGAGGGTTTTGGAAAACTCCCTTACTTTGGTTCCGATGTCAGGGTCAGATGGGTCGAACTTACGCTCAAAACTCTGAACACTCAGGCGCATAGGGGTCAGCGGGTTTTTGATCTCATGAGCTACCTGCTTGGCCATTTCCCGCCAGGCCTGTTCCCTTTCGCTTCTCGCCAGCATCGCCGCACTATGTGAGAGTTCATCGATCATCGCATTATACGAATCTACCAGTTGTGCGATTTCCAGGCTTGGGTCCTCGATCAGGATTTTCTCATTGGTCCGTGCCAGTCGCGTTTGGTTCAATTTCTCTGAGACTGTTTGAAGGGACCGGGTGATGTATTTGGAAATGAAATAGGCAAGGGCAATAGCCAGAAGCAACATAAAAAGGTATACCACACCGAGGCGCATCAGGAATTCCCGGAGTTCCTTATCGTAAAAAGAATTTTCTTCAAAGTACGGAAGGTGTAAGATACCAATGGGCTTAAAGTGGCTGTCTGTGATATACGAATAGGCTGCCTGGTAGTTAAAACCTGCTGCCGTATTTTCTTCAATAAAGTGCTTATTTATGGTGTTGTTCAGGGAGTCCAGAATGTGGGGTTCCAGGCGTGTAGAGACATCGTCATTGTCAAACTGGGGGCGGGAGCTTTTGATCAATCGCCCCTGCAGGTCGTAGAGATTGAAATTAGTGCCTTCAATAATGGCAATGCGATAAATTTCATCCTTGAAAATCAGGGAAAGGTATTGAGAAGTAATCGGGTAGGTTGTCCTTTGGAGGGCGAAAGTAATGGCCTGTTTAATCTGTTCCTCTTTCCGCCCAAGGCGATCTTCATGATACTCCCTGGATTGTTCCCTGAACTGGTAGACCGTTACCCCGGCAATTAAGACCGAAGCGATCAGCACCAGTAGGATCATAGAGACAAAAATCCTCGACCGCAATGAAAACTTCCTGAACAAGCCTCTGGGTTTATCGCTAAAGATAGCAATAATCGCACCAAAAAATTTCTTCAATGGGGTATGTGGGGATAAAGCCCTGAACTTGATCAGCAGGGGTATCTTATTTACCTCCCTCCTCTCTGACCTTTTTGTAGAGCCTTATGCCGAGCATCAGGAGAATGGCCAGGCCCAATAGGCCCCCTAATCCATATAACCACTGAAAACTGCTTTTGAGAATCGCCAGAAAAACCACGGCAAAAAGAATTAGGGTAGCGCCTTCATTCCAAATCCGCATATACTGTGAGGAATAAGAAAATTGTTCCTTTTGAAACCTTAAAAACATCTGGTGGGTTTTCAAATGGTATGCGATCAGTAAAACGATAAACCCGAGTTTAATGTGCATCCAGGGCTGTGAAAGCCAGGAAGGCATCAAGGCCAGCAAACCGATGGCGAAAATGGTACAGAGTACAGCGGAAGGCCATGTAATTATATACCAAAGTCGCTTTTCCATAATGCGAAACTGTTCGGTCAGTACGGTTCTGGCCTCTGCAGATTTCTCCCGGGCTTCGATATGGTAGATAAAAAGGCGGGGCATATAAAACAAACCCGCGAACCAGGTGACGACAAAAATCAGGTGGAGGGCTTTGATGTAATTGTAGTACTCAGCCATACTCGGTTTTAAGGTAAACTTACGCCATGCATGTGAAAGATGAAAATCCACCGCTGTTTCCTCAAGTGTTCGGGTCCGCACCCTTATCCATGGGATGTTTTTAATCGGCTATTACCTATGGCCCGGAATAAAAAGAAAGCAGCTACAGCAGGAAGGACCCACCCCAACTGATAGGACTGCAACGGCCACCAGTTTTCCAATCCCTGGCTGAGCTGTGGCCATCCGATACTACCCAGAAAGTCGGGAATTGTAAAAAAAAGGGTTGTGAAAACCACGGCCTTGAACACCCTTGGCGTCGTCCACTTCGGGGGTAGGGCATTCAGCAGAATAAGCACAATGGTCAGGGGATAGATAAACATCAGGGCCGGCAGCGCTACAGCGATGATATAATCTACCGGGAATTGCCCCATGAGTACTCCCAAAACGCAACAAACCAAAGCCGTAACCCGGTATACAAACTTAGAATCGCCAAATCGGGATTGTACAAAATCAGAAGTGCCGGTAACGATCCCAACAGCGGTCGTAAAACAGGCCAGGGCTATGAGAAGGCTTAAGAATAAATTCCCGTTATACCCAAGGGCAAGTGCACTCATTTCGCGCAGTACTTCTGTTCGAGTCAACCCCTCTTTAAGGGCATCTCCCATGTACGCACCTGAGAGAATTAATCCGGCATAGAGAAAAAGCAATCCCAATCCGGCCATCCATCCGGCCCGTGAGATATAGCGAAAGCGCTGCCTGGTATCGAGATCAGGCATTTCCCTTTTTAGGGATATCAGGATCACTCCCCCAACCACAACGGCCCCGATTGCATCAAAAGTCTGATAACCCTCGAGCAGGCCTGCAGAAAAAGGGTTGTTGAGAAGCGTTGGGGTGACAACGCCCTCCCCGGTCAGGGTGATGCTTCCGATCAGGACCATGAGCACGACCAGAATAGCGGGGGTCAGCCACTTCCCAATCAGGGGGACGATACGGGAGCGGTTTAAGACCAATAAAAAAACAAGCGAAAAATAAACCAGACTTGTCAGTAACGCAGGACTATTAAAAAAAGGTTCGATTCCCATCTCGTGGGTAACCGAAGCTGTGCGCGGTGCCGGCAGGGCAATGGAAATAGCGTAAACAATATAACAGTATCCCAGGCTAAACCCCTTAGACACCTTTCTGGAAAAATCAAACATATCCCCCTGCAGGCGGGCGTGTGCAAGGATCCCCAGCATAGGGATCACGACGGCAGAGACACTAAAACCAATGCCGGTCTTCCACCAGGAAACTCCAGAGCGCAAGCCCAATTGAGGGGGCAGAATAAGATTTCCTGCCCCGAAAAACAAAGAGAACAAGGCCAGGGCAAGTATCCATTCCGATTTTATTTTGATCCCGGGGGTCGACAAAGGCTAAAGATTTTTATTCGATAAATCCTTACCGGGCAATTTACGGTTTCCCGTCGCTTTGACTGCGCTTTATCGAAAAAAGAAAGAAATTATCGGGATTATCCAATAAAATGAACAAACCGTTCGTTGGACAATAGTCTGAACGCTATAATTAAATCTAAAACCTATAAGAAGAAAAAGGCGATTCCCAGGTAAAAACCCAAGTACCCGACGGAGCCAAATCGATCCCAAAAACCTACTGCCATGAAAAA
>CAZEQO010000009.1:0-3197 GCA_964514365.1 uncultured Robiginitalea sp.
TGCGTGCCAATTTTACCCAATACCTGACCCAGAGAAGATCCCCCGAGTTCAAATGTGTCTGAGGACAAATTCAGGTAGTAGAGGGGGCCACCCGAGATTTTAAAGACAGGCTCGACTACATTTTGGATGGCATTGCAGCGGGCTCCTGTGGAAATAATAACGGTTCCCGGTGCGAGGACGTCCCCTTCCGGATAGCGCTGTTTCATCGATAGGGAATCCTTGCCCGTCGGAATATTAATACCCAGCGCTATGGCGAAGTCAGAAGCGGCCTCCACGGCCCTGTAGAGTCGTGCATCTTCTCCTTCGTTATTGCAGGGCCACATCCAGTTGGCCGACAGGCTCACTGATTTCAACCCGTCTTCGAGGGGAGCCCAAACGAGATTGGTCAGGGCCTCGGCAATACTGTTCCGGCTTCCGGCCACCGGGTCGATCAGGGCGGAAACGGGAGAATGTCCGATAGAAGTGGCAAGCCCCTCTTTTCCTTTAAAATCTAAAGCCATGACGCCACAATTGTTCAGCGGGAGTTGTAAAGGGCCGGCGCATTGCTGTTTGGCTACCCGGCCACCCACGCAGCGATCTACTTTATTGGTCAGCCAATCCTTACAGGCCACCGCTTCCAGTTGCAGGACTTGTTCGAGATAGTGGTGCAATTGCTCCTCCCTGTATTCTATCTCGCCAAATTCCCGATGCAGGGATTCATCCCTGAGGATGGTCCTGGGGGAGCTTCCGAAAAGGTCGGAGAGTGCTAAATCCATAGGGGTTTCGGTATCGGAGGCAAAGACGAACCGATGGTCCCCGGTGACCTCTCCAACATCGTACATGGGGGCACGTTCCCGTTCGGCCACCCGCTGTAACCATTGGATATCTTTCTCGGCAATAACCAGCCCCATGCGTTCCTGAGATTCGTTTCCGATAATCTCTTTGGCGGATAAAGTGGGGTCCCCCACGGGCAGGCGATCCAGGTGAATATTTCCACCGGTTTCCTCAACCAGTTCAGAGAGGCAGTTCAGATGACCCCCGGCCCCGTGATCGTGTATGGAGACAATGGGGTTCTCATTACTTTCAACCAGGCCGCGGATCGCATTGGCAACCCTTTTCTGCATTTCCGGATTCGAACGCTGTACGGCATTGAGTTCAATGGCGGAACTAAAAGCCCCGGTATCGGTGCTGGAAACGGCCGCACCTCCCATCCCGATCCTGTAATTATCACCCCCCATAACCACAATGTGGTCCCCTTTCCTCGGTGTGTCTTTCAGGGCGAGCTCTGCTTTGCCATAGCCAATACCCCCGGCCAGCATTATCACTTTGTCGTACCCGGTAACCTGGGCGTGCTCCTGATGTTCAAAAGTCAAAACCGAACCACTGATCAGGGGTTGGCCGAATTTATTTCCAAAATCGGAAGCCCCGTTGGAAGCCTTTATGAGGATGTCCATTGGGGTTTGATACAACCACTTGCGTTCGGGCACCTTATTTTCCCAGGACCGGCCTGGTTCAAGGCGCGAATAGGCCGTCATATACACAGCCGTTCCTGCCAGGGGTATGGAGCCTTTACCGCCAGCCAGCCGATCCCTGATCTCGCCACCGGAACCTGTAGCCGCCCCGTTGAAGGGTTCTACGGTAGTGGGAAAATTATGGGTTTCCGCTTTCAGGGAAAGTACGGAGGTAAAGGGTTTTTCCTGGTACCAATCGGGCTGATCCGCCCGACCCGGTGCAAATTGTACCGCCTGAGGGCCTTTGATAAAGGCGACATTGTCCTTGTAGGCGGAAACGATTTCATTGGGATGGGTTGCGGATGTTTTGCGAATGAGTTTAAAAAGGGAATCCTCTTTTTCTACCCCGTCGATAATAAATGTACCGTTAAAAATTTTATGTCTGCAGTGTTCGGAATTTACCTGGCTGAACCCAAAGACTTCAGAATCGGTCAGGGGCCTTCCAAGGCGGTCGCTCAACCCCACGAGGTAATCGACTTCTTCTGTACTCAGGGCCAGTCCCTCCTCCTGGTTGTAAGCTGCAATATCGCGGATTTCCTGCACCGGTTCGGGCTGGTGATCCACATGAAATAAGTCTTGCCCCAGGCGGGGATATTTCTCAAAGAGCATCTGGTCATAGGAGGTATCCGAGGCTTCACAACTTCTGAAACATTCGATTCTCGTAATCCCAACTATGCCCATATTCTGAGTGATCTCCGTGGCGTTGGTACTCCAGGGGGTGACCATGGCAGCCCTGGGACCAATAAAAAAGGCGTCCACAGACGCCGTATCGAGTTTGGGCAGGTTGCCAAAAAGCCAACTGAGTTTTTCAACTGTAGGGGCATCGAGTGTTATGTCGGTGGAGAGGGCGTATACAACAGATTGGGAATCCCCGAAAAAGTGGATCATGGAAGGCCGGCTTATATGGGTTTTAAGCCTACAAAGGTATCATTTTAACCGGTATCGGGGGCCGGAAGAAATCAACAGTCGGCGCTTTTTTTCAACAGTTATTCCACGCGTTTGAGCCGTGCCATGTAAAACCCGTCAAATCCCTCGACACTGGCGTACATAGAGCGCTCTTCAACAAGGCGGAAACCCTTTCCGGATTCACTTTTGAGAAAGGTTTGTACCTGGTCGGAATTCTCATTGGGCAGCAAAGAACACGTAGCATACACCAGCATACCCTCCGGGCGCAACATCCCTGAGTAATTCTGAAGCAGTTCCTGTTGGGTCACGCAAACACGCTCCAGGAATGCAGGTTCAAGCTTCCATTTAGAATCCGGGTTTCTCCTCAGTACCCCAAGTCCGGTGCATGGGGCATCGATTAGCACCCTGTCTGCAGAGTTTTTCAGTCTTTTGATCACCTTGGCATCGGATATCAACCGGCTCTCAATATTAAAGGCTTTCGCTCTTTTCGCACGTTTTTTAAGCTCTTTTAGTTTTTGAGGATAAATATCCAGCCCAATAAGTTGCCCTTTGTTTTGCATCAGGGCAGCTAAGTGCAATGTTTTTCCCCCGGCTCCGGCACAGGCATCGATGAGTCGCATACCCGGGGCCACCTCCAGAAATGGGGCCACTGTCTGTGAAGCGGCATCCTGAACTTCAAATAAGCCCTCCTGAAAGGGAGCCGTCCGGAAAACATTTCCACGCTGCAGGAGTTGAAGGGCATCCGGGTAATCGGGTAGAAGGTCTGTTCCAATCCCTTCTGTTTCCAGAAGTTCCTGAAGC
>CAZEQO010000009.1:3207-4981 GCA_964514365.1 uncultured Robiginitalea sp.
CGAGGCGGGCCTTTTCGTCATCGGCGCGGCTCGTGAGGATCACCGGCGCCTGCGTATTCAGGGCGGCGAGTTCTGCCGTCCACAGTTCAGAACCGAGGCGCTCCTCCCCGAGGGTGTCCAGCCAGTCCGGGATGGATTCCCTGAATTTCCGTATTTTTTTGAGCGGTTTGTAGCGTTCCAGGATGGCTCCTTCTTTAACCCCTTTAAATTCAGGCCAGGAGGGGAGCGATTCTTTTTTCAGCACAACCCAAACCGCAAAGAGGCGATAGAGGTCCCGACCGTAAAAAGGTGCGGACACGTCGGCGATTTCACAATAGAGACGCTTCCAGCGGACGATATCATACACGGTCTCGGCTACAAAACCCCGATCCCGGCTGCCCCATTGTTTGTTTTTACGCAAATGCTGTTCCAGGGCCCGGTCTGCATAGACCTCCTTGTTAAAGACTTGATCGAGCACCTCGACAACCCCTTCGACTAAATTTTTGTGAAACCTCATAACTCGGGCAAAGGTATTGTTTTGGGGAGATTTGCAATATCTTTATTCCCAAACTGAGATTTTTATCTATGCGCCGGGTGATTTTGATCTTTTTGGTGGGGGCCGTTTGGGGGTGTTCCGAGTCCTCTGAATCCGTGCCTTTTCAGGATGTAGTTATACAGGAGGTTTACACGGATAGCGTTTCTATCCGGGCCCTTGTGGTCATGCCCGGGAGTGTTGGCTTTGCGGGGAGCGATGGGCTCTTCGGAAGTGTGGATCTTCAAAACCTCAAGGTGCGTACCCAAAGGATGACCCATCTGGAAACCTTTCCGGAATTCAGGGCGGTTGCCCATACGTCCACTGATTTTTTCATGTTATCGGCCGGGGATCCAGCCTTGCTATACAAAACTGGGGACTCCGGGTCTATGGAGTTGGTCTATCAGGAATCGGGTCCAGGGGTTTTTTACGACGCCCTGGCCTTCTGGGACGATACAAACGGGATTGCCATCGGGGATGCTATGGGAGGTTGTTTGAGCATTCTCATCAGCCGGGATGGTGGGAAGCATTGGTCAAAAATTCCCTGCGATCGCCTGCCGGAGGCACTTCCCGGAGAAGGGGCTTTTGCAGCCAGTGATACAAATATCGCTATCTCGGGAGATTTCTGCTGGGTGGCTTCCAATAAAGGTCGGATTTACTTTTCGGCCGATAAAGGTGAAAACTGGGAAGTCAGTCAGTCTCCGGTTACTTCGGCCACGGATTCTTTCGGGCTTTACAGCCTGGCGTTTTACGATGCAGAAATCGGATATGCGGCAGGGGGAGATTACACGAATCCCAAGGGGAATCTATCGAACAAAATAAGTACATCGGACGGGGGAAAAACCTGGATGCTGCAAGCACAGGGTGAGGCTCCGGGTTATTTGAGCTGTGTGCAATTTGTACCCGGTCGGGGGGCCAGGGACCTGGTCGGGGTCAGTTTTAATGGAATATACTATTCAAAGGACTCCGGGCAGACCTGGGACCAACTCGATCCTGAAGGGTTTTACAGTATTAGGTTTACGAGTGATACCGTAGCCGTGGCTTCCGGAAAGGGGCGAATTGCTAAACTTCGCTTTAAATAAACTTAAAAATATTGATGTTTTTACTGTCGGCTTCCCAATGTGGGTTCAGGGCTGCCGACCCTTGCGCTTGCGATATTCCTGCAATAGACGTCTGCGGAATTCCTGTTCAGCCTGAAAAAGCTTCAGGGTGCGCACAGCTGAAAACTCTTTGGAAATCTTTTTGTAATACGCCTTGTCGAGT
>CAZEQO010000009.1:4991-34666 GCA_964514365.1 uncultured Robiginitalea sp.
CGCCTTCTAATAGTACTTTTAAATCGTCCAAATCAATGTACCCCTGTGTATCCATCCGTATGCCGCCGAAAATACGGAGGCTTTCAAGTGTTTCAAAACGGTCCCGGATCTCCTTGCGTTGTTCGGCACGAAGTTCTTCTTTGGCGTTTTCATGCGCATTGTATATCGGCCAGAAGATTGAGGCTTCTTCCGCAGTAAGTTCAAGTTTTTCTGTAAAAAACGCGATTTTCAGGGTTTTAATCTGCTCCGAATTCTCACGATGCTGTCCCATGATCGAAGACCCCGTAAAGAGGAGCGAAATCAAAAACAGGACTAAAGTTGTACACTTATTCATTGGGTTCCAAATATAATTCTTCATCGGATTCGATATAATCCTCCAGATAGTCAGCGATTACCCGGGCTTCCGGAGCCCTGTCCAGTACATCCTCCATGGCCAGGTCCACAAGTGGCAGGTTTTCAGCGAGTTCACTTGGGGTAACGTCAAATTCCTCCGTTTGCAAATACGCCTGCAGCACCTCCGCGTTGATGTCTTCAAAATCCAAAACGGCAGAAGGGGAGGAGGGGGACCATATCAGGAGCAATAGAATAGCTGCGGCTACGGCAGGAATCCAAATGAATTGCAGGGGGCGTATTTTCCGAACGGGAACTTCTTTTTTTGACAGCCGCTCCTGAAGGCGCTCCCCAAAGGTCTCGAAGTACCTATCAGGGGTCCGGAAACCACCCATGGGTTTTTCTTCCACAGCAGTTTCTTCCGCTACGCGCTTTACGATCCTTTCAGGGAATTTCTCAAAATATCCCTTTGGAAGTTTAAATCCGTCTTGTCCTGAAACTGATGCCATTACTCTTTAGATGCCGATTCGTTTAAAAGGTTTAATCTCGTGGATATTATGTTTCCAACCCATCGTGTTTCAAATACTTTTCGATCTTTTTTACCGCCAGGTGATAGGAGGCCTTTAACGCCCCTACAGAAGTATCGAGAATGGCTGAAATCTCGTCATATTTGAGTTCCTGAAAGTATTTCATATTAAAAACCAACCGTTGCTTTTCCGGTAATTCCAAAAGCGCCTTTTGTAATTCCAGAGCGGCCTGATCCCCGTCAAAATAGGGGTCTGCCTTTAAATTTGCAAGTTGGTTATCCTGTTGTTCATCTCCCGATATTCCCTGAATTTTCGAATTGCGTTTTAAAAAGCTAAGGGCTTCATTCGTCCCAATGCGATACATCCAGGAATAGAGTTTGCTCTCACCCTTAAAGCCATCGATATTTCGGAAGATTTTGATAAAGGTTTCCTGGAGGACGTCATCCGCATTCTGGTGTGTCAGTACAATTCTCCGTATGTGCCAGTAAAGCCGTTCCTGATATTGTGCGACCAATTCTCCGAAGGCCTGGTTTTGACTTTTCGGATTTTTTAATCGCGCCACTAAATCGGCTTCTTCACTCATAGGGTATGACTCTTCTTTAGACCCATCAAAACAGAAAAGGTTTAAACCGGAGGGCCATTTCGACAGGACCCGGGGGCTCAGGGTATCAGCCCAGTTGTTGCATTTCTACAAGTTTGCGATAGGTGCCATCCAGGGCGAGCAGCTGTTCATGGGTACCCTGTTCGACAATTTCGCCCTCTTTCATAACCACAATCTGGTCTGCGCTCTTAATGGTACTCAGCCTGTGGGCAATGACCAGTGAGGTGCGGTTGCGCATCATATTCTCCAGGGCGTCCTGTACCAGTCGCTCACTTTCAGTATCCAGGGCAGAGGTGGCCTCATCCAGGATCATTATCGGCGGATTCTTCAGTACCGCCCGGGCAATAGAAAGGCGTTGTTTTTGCCCGCCGCTTAATTTATTCCCGCTGTCCCCGATATTTGTATCGTAGCCTTTGGGCAATTGACTGATGAACTCATGGGCATTGGCCACCCGGGCAGCGGCTTCAATTTCTTCCTGTGTAGCCCCTTCCTTTCCCAAAAGGATATTATTGCGTACTGTATCGTTAAAGAGGATGGAGTCCTGGGTTACCAGGCCCATAAGCCCCCTAAGAGAGGCTTTAGTCACCTCCCGGACGTCGATGCCATCCAGGCGAATACTCCCCTGGTCCACGTCGTAAAAACGCGTGACCAGGTTCGCCACAGTACTCTTCCCACTTCCAGACTGCCCCACCAAAGCTACTGTGGCCCCTTTTGGAATCTCAAGGCTCAGGGATTTCAAAACCCGATCGTCTTCATAGCTAAAGGAGACCTTGTCCAGCACCATGCGCTCCCTGAAGTCTTTAATTTCCCGTCCATCTGCCGGATCCTCAATCGGATTTTCAGTCTCCAGAATTTCCAGGACCCGTTCGGCCGCGGCATTCCCTTTGCGAACCCCATAGGAGGCCTTACTAATCGCCTTTGCAGGGGTCAGTATATTGTAGGCCAGGCCCATGTAGGCGATAAAGGAGGAAGCGTCCAGGGTTTCTTCAACCAGGACCATCCGGCCTCCGAACCAAAGCAATACCCCAATAACCATTATGCCCAGGAATTCACCTGTGGGTGATGCCAGGTTCTGTCGGTTGAGCAGGCTGTTTGAAAAATGGAAAAAGCGATCTGTAGAGCTTCTGAAGTGCTCTAAAAACCGGTTTTCGGCATTAAAGGCTTTGATCACCCGAAGCCCTCCCAGGGTTTCTTCTACAATGGACAACAGGGCTCCCTGTTCCTTCTGTACCCGATCTGACTTGCGTTTCAGGGATTTCCCGATCCTCGAAATGACGATACCCGCGATGGGAATAAAAATAAAGACGAAAAAGGTCAGTTTTACGCTTATAAAGAACATGACCATTATTGTAAAGAGGATGGTTAGCGGTTCCCGGACGATAAGTTCAAGAACCGAGAGAAAGGAGTGTTGGATTTCCAGGACATCGGCCGTTATCCTTGCGATTACATCCCCTTTTTTCTTCTCGGAATAATACGCCACGGGGAGGGTAACTATTTTTTCATAAATCGCATTGCGCAGGTCCTTCAGGATACCATTTCTGAGAAAGGTGATGAAGTACATGGCCAGGTAGTTGAAGACATTTTTGAGCAAAAACAGGACTAAAACCAGTCCGATAACCAGCATTAAAGCCTTCATTTTGTCTTCTCCTGCCACCGTATTTACCTCGTAGTACAGCCATCCTTTAACGTAGCTCTCCAATTGTCCGATACCTTCGTATACCGGAGGTTCGGTAATGGGTCCTGTTTTACCGAACAGCACATCCAGCATGGGGATTAGGGCGGCAAAAGACAGGGCGCTGAACAGCGCATAGAGGATGTTGAAGAAAATATTCAGAAATCCGTACCGTCGATACGGTCGGGCAAATCGGAGAATTTTCCGGAAATAGTTCATTCTTCGAGTTTGAGATCTTCCAGGACCCGGTCGATTTTTGATTCGAGCGCCTGTTTTTCACTTTGGTATTCCGTCCCGGAAGCGATGGAACCGCGCACACTGACGTAAAACTTTATCTTGGGTTCTGTTCCACTGGGGCGTGCCGCCAAACGGGTCCCATCTGCGGTGGTATAAATCAGGACATTGGAATTTGGAAGGTCAATTTTGGTTATTTCGCCCGTCTTGGGATTTTTTGAAGTTCCATTTTGGTAATCGTCAATACGGATGACAGGGGAGCCATCCAGTGCGTGCAGCGGGTTCTCCCGGAATCCTTTCATCATATTCCCGATCTGAGCCGCCCCATCCATTCCTTTTTTAGTAAGGGAGACCAACCTTTCGCGATAGCATCCATAGGCGACATAGCATTGGAGCAATTCCCGGTAAAAGCTGCTTCCCCGGGCTTTGGCCCAGGTAGCAATTTCGCAGGCCAGGAGGGAAGCGGTCACCGCGTCCTTATCCCGGACGAAATCGCCAACCATATATCCAAAACTCTCTTCTCCCCCTCCGATAAACCGTTGAGCAGGAAAATCCCGGATCATTTTTGCAATCCATTTGAACCCGGTCAGGGAGGTCTTGCACTCTACCCCAAAGACATCCGCCATGGATTGCATCATGGGGGTGGACACAATGGTGGTTGCGATAAACTCATTCCCCTGAAACCCTTTTTCCCGTTGACGCTCCAAAAGGAATCGCGTCATAAGCACCATGGTCTGGTTCCCGTTGAGCAGTTCAAGTGCTCCGGTTTCATTTCGAACCGCAATTCCCAGACGGTCGCTGTCCGGATCTGTTCCGATAACGATATCTGCATTGATTTCAGCTCCTTTGGTCAGTGCCATTTTCAGCGCTTCAGGCTCTTCCGGGTTAGGCGATTCCACAGTTGGGAAATCCCCGTCAGGAACAGCCTGCTCGGGAATCTGGGTGACATTTTCATAACCCGCACGACTCAGAACCTCTGGGATGGCGGTGACCGAAGTCCCGTGCAGGGAGGTGAAAACTATTGACAGGTCTTCCTTTCCGGACACCCCAAAACTGCCATTTTTTACAGAGGCCTCCAGAAAAGCCTCATCTACTTCCCGGTCGATCTCCTGAATACGTTCGGGTTGGGCTTGAAAACGGATATCCTCGTAATCCAGGCGATCTATAGCGGCGATGATTTCACCGTCTTCGGGCGGTACGATTTGTCCACCATCCTGCCAGTATACTTTATAACCGTTGTATTCCGGCGGATTGTGCGAAGCGGTCAGGACCACGCCCGCATGACAGCCCAGGTATCTTACGGCAAACGAGAGTTCCGGGGTGGTTCTCAATTCAGAAAACAAGTACACATCAATATCATTTGCCGAAAATACCTCTGCAACCGTTCGGGCCAGGGATTGGCTATTGTGGCGGCAGTCGTAGGCGATCACCACTTTGATCTCCTCATCTCCGAAGGTCGATTTCAGGTAGTTGCTGAGACCCTGTGTACTTTTCCCAAGCGTATATTTGTTGATCCTGTTTGTCCCGGCACCCATTATCCCGCGCATCCCGCCAGTGCCGAATTCCAAAGTTTTATAAAAGCGATCCTCGAGTTCTCCGGGATTTTGTTGAAGCAATTCCCGGATCTCTTTTTTTGTTTCAGGATCAAAAAAATCTGAGAGCCATTTCTGGGCGCGCTCCGCAATGGAATTATCGATGGGCATCAGTTAAATTTTATCAAAGTTACAAATAGGGCAGGTAATGGGATATATGGTCATAGGTGCTCTGATTTCAGGCCTTTTCTCGCTGTAAGACACCTTCAGGAGCTCTATTTAAATTCAGGGATTCATAAACGGAATATCGATCCTGGGTTATGCGAACGCGCAACAACATTTCCCCGAGAAATCCTGCGAGAAAGAGTTGCGTTCCTATGATCATGGAAGTTAAGGCGATATAAAATTCGGGGCGCTGTGCAACGAGGCGCCCGGTGGGATTAAAAAACAGTTTGTCAATCCCGAGGTACAGGGCAAAACCAAATCCGATAATAAACATTAGTACCCCCAAAGCCCCAAAAAGGTGCATGGGGCGTTTGCCAAATTTGGAGACAAACCATACGGTAATAAGGTCCAGGAATCCTTTGATAAAACGATCCGGTCCGAACTTGGTCTTTCCGAATTTTCTGGCCTGATGCTGTACCACCTGTTCTCCGATTTTACGATAGCCCGCGTTTTTGGCCAGTACCGGAATATAACGGTGCATTTCTCCGGAGACCTCAATGCTCTTTACAACTTCCTTCCGGAAAACCTTTAAACCGCAATTGAAGTCGTGTAACTTCACCCCGGAAGTTTTCCGTGCTGCCCAGTTGAAAAGCTTGGAGGGCAGGTTTTTCATCAGTACGGAATCGTACCGTTTTTTCTTCCATCCGGATATCATATCATAACCTCCCGTCTCTATCATCTTCATCATAGCGGGAATTTCCTCCGGGTTATCTTGCAGATCGGCATCCATGGTGGCGACGATATCTCCCTGAGCTGCCTTAAAGCCGGCATGTAACGCCTGGGATTTTCCAAAATTCCTTAAAAACCGTATGCCCCGTATCTCCGGCTGGGTTTCCGAGAGTTGGCGGATGATGTCCCAGCTATTATCCGTACTGCCGTCGTCAATAAAGATGATTTCATAGGAAATCCCATTGGATGCCATAACTCCGGCAATCCAATGGGATAGTTCCGTTAAGGATTCCTCCTCGTTTAATAAAGGGATGACTATTGAAAGGCGCATCTGTCAGGACTGCTGATTCTGCTCCAAAAGTACCATTTTTTAGGTTTAATAGTCAGGGGCCGCTTTTTTAAAGATCAGCCCGCCAACCAGTCCGATGACCAGTCCGATAAGAATGGACCCGATCAAAATACTCGGATAGGCAAATGCTTCCCAGTATTGCATACTCATTTCTTTCTGCTGCTGAAGCTGTTCTGCCGTTAAAGTACCCTGTTCGGCAGCCGCGGCAAGAGATACTTCGATGCTCTTGGATTTAAAATCCGGATCGAGTACGTTGGTCAGCAGCAGCAACCAAATCACGGAAATGATACCTGAAACCAAGGCGATTCCAGCGCCCAGTTTAACGCCCTGCCCAACACTGAGCAGTCCCTGATTCGCTTTGCGGAAATTCAGGATGCCCCAGAATATAACCGCAATGGACATGACAATAGAAATAATCGAGTTCACGGGGCTCTGCGAAACATGTGCGTCGCTTATGAAAAGCATTAAGGCGAAGACAACGCCAAGCCCTCCAAGAATAAGACCGTAATTCAAAGAAAATTTACCAATTTTAGGTGTACTGGTTTCCATAATTGAGAGTTAAGGTTTTAATGGTATTAGTTTGATTATTTAGGTATTTGTTACAGGGAAGGTAGGAATTAATTTTATTTTTTTGAGGACAGAGGCGTGTAATTTTTAATATTAATATGTACATTTGCACCCGCGAAATTAGCAGGTTAAAAATATTTTTTAAGCATGAAACAAGGCATTCACCCAGAGAATTACAGGATGGTCGCATTTAAAGATATGTCTAATGACGATATCTTTCTGACCAAGTCAGCAGCGGAAACCAAAGAGACAATTGAGGTTGAAGGGGTTTCTTATCCCCTGGTAAAACTCGAGATATCCAGAACGTCACACCCATTCTACACCGGGAAGGCCAAGCTGGTAGATACCGCCGGACGTATCGACAAGTTCAAAAACAAATACAAGAAGTTCAAAAAATAAATCCAGGGAGTTCCCTTCGAACTATAAAAATGGGTGGATCCACGGGGTTCACTCATTTTTTTTGGTCTAAAAAGATCCATAGACCTCCGGATTCATTTGTTACTTTTGCGTAAAATCAGAACATGCATTTTATCTTATTTGACGGGGATCGCAGGGAATCCCTCTTGCCCCTGACCTATACCCGCCCCGTGGCAGATATCCGCACCGGAATACTTACCCTAAGAGAAAAATGGGAGAAGCGTTTGGATTCCCCTGTCGGAGTGCTTACCCAGGACTACCTCCAAAAAAAATTCCCCACGGTATCTGGCACCGACAATGTCTTGATCAAAGGTTCATTAATGGCGGATGACCATCTCGCAAAGGCGGTTTTGCATTTAAAGTTGGGGGAGGGGTTATTTTCTCAGGACCAGTTGTTGGCTTGTCGGATACCCGATGCAGAAGCGTTCAACCCCACGGATTCCTTTAAACGGGTTGAGTATGGGAAATCCTATGGCGAGATTTGTCATACATGGGATATTTTTTCACTCAATGGGGAGGCGATGGAAACGGACTTTCAGTTGCTTACAGCGGGCAGAAAATCAGTTCCAATTTCTGAGACCAACAGAGTCAGCCATCCGGACCGGATTTTTTTAGAAGCGGGCGCCGAGGTGGAACACTCAGTGTTGAATGCCAGTTCAGGCCCGATTTATATCGGGGAAAATGCCCTGGTCATGGAGGGATGCCTGATACGAGGTGGTTTTGCCCTTGGAGCCCACGGTGTGGTTAAAATGGGCGCCAAGATTTACGGGCCGACTACCGCAGGCCCGTATTGTAAAATTGGGGGTGAGATAAATAATTCTGTCCTTTTCGGGTATTCGAACAAGGGGCACGACGGGTTCCTGGGGAATGCTGTTTTGGGGGAATGGTGCAACCTCGGGGCGGACACCAATAATTCAAACCTGAAGAACAACTACGCCAAAGTGCGGCTTTGGAACTATGCCTCGGGGCGCTTTGACCAGACTGGGTTGCAATTCTGTGGCCTGGTTATGGGGGATCACAGTAAATCTGCCATCAACACCATGTTTAATACCGGGACTGTAGTTGGGGTGAATTGCAATATTTTTGCTTCGGGATTCCCCAGAAACTTTATTCCGAGTTTTAGCTGGGGAGGCACTTCAGGCTTTAGTACCTATCTCCCCGAAAAGGCTTTTGAGGCCGCTCGTGTAGCCATGCAGCGCAGGGGGGTCGCATTTACGGCTGAAGATGAAGCCCTGATGTTAGAAGTATTTGAAATTTCCAAAACCTATCGCAAGGCCTGACCACCTTTCGGGATTCCTTGTAATGACTTGATTTTTTTATCTTTGCAGCCCTTTAGACAATCGAAATCCCCTATGCAACGCACCGTAGCTTTTTACACTTTGGGATGTAAATTGAATTTTGCAGAGACCTCTACCATCTCAAGAACGCTTGAAGAGGAAGGATTCCAAAAGGTGTCTTTTCCTGAAACGGCAGATTTGTACGTGATCAACACTTGTTCAGTAACAGAGAATGCCGATAAAAAGTTTCGTTCAGTGGTCCGGCAGGTCCAGCGGATCAACCCCGAAGCCTATATTGCCGTGGTGGGGTGTTATGCCCAGTTACAACCCGATGAAATCGCTTCCATTCCAGGGGTGGATCTGGTTCTCGGGGCTACTGAAAAGTTTAATATCACCTCTTATCTGGAGGACCTGGAAAAACAGGATGCGGGAAAGGTTCATTCCTGCGAGATCAGCCAGGCAGATTTCTACGTAAGCAGTTATGCCATTGGGGACCGGACCCGGGCATTTCTTAAAGTCCAGGACGGTTGTGATTATAAGTGTACCTACTGTACCATACCCCTGGCCAGGGGTATCTCCAGGAGTGACTCCCTGAACAATATTCTTGAAAAGGCTGGCGAAATTGCCAGGAAGGGAATTCGGGAGATCGTCCTGACCGGGGTGAATATTGGAGATTACGGAAAAGGGGAGTTTGGAAATAAAAAACACGAACATACCTTTTTGGAGCTCATTCAGGGTTTGGACAAAGTCCCGGGTATTGAACGCCTCAGGATATCATCTATCGAGCCTAATTTGCTTCCAAATGAAATCATCGATTTTGTTGCCGAAAGCCAGGCGTTTGTACCCCATTTTCATATCCCTTTGCAGAGTGGTAGCAATATGATTCTAAAAGCGATGCGACGGCGCTATCTCCGGGAGTTATATGTGGAACGAGTGGCGCGCATCCGCTCTGTAATGCCGGATGCTTGTATTGGGGTTGATGTGATTGTCGGTTTTCCGGGGGAGACTGAGGAGTTATTCAAGGAGACGTACGATTTCCTGCACGCCCTGGATATTTCTTACCTCCACGTCTTTACTTATTCTGAAAGGCCTGATACCCCTGCGGCGTCAATGGGCGGCAAAGTGGGGCAGGCTGAACGCAAAAAACGCAGTAAAATGCTCAGGAGCCTGTCTGCCAAAAAAAGGCGGGCCTTTTACACTACCCAGATTGGGACGGTGCGTACGGTCTTGTTTGAAGGAGAAAATAAGAAAGGATATATCCATGGATTTACCGAGAATTATGTCAAGGTAAAAACCCCCTGGGATCCCGGCCTGGTCAATACTGTGCATCCTATTCGCCTGGAGGGTATAGATGCGGATGGATTGGTTCGTATTCAGCGGTTGGAGCCGATTGTGCTCCCATAAAAAACCCGGCCACTGGCCGGGGTTTTTGTTTCAAGAATGCATCGGTGTCAATATCAAATCCGGATACCGACAGGTAACATCTCTTTATACTGTCTGTTGTTTCTCAGAAAACCCGCAATTTGAGGGCTGGTAGGTACTACTCTTAAATTCTGCTCCTGTATATGATTCAGGACCGCTTTAATGAAATCCTCTTTAAATCCCTCTTTAGTAATTTCTTCAGGAATGACGAGTTTTGTAAGGAAAACCTTACGTTCCTGGGAGGCGTATTCAATCTTTGCCAAATGCCCATCCACTTGGGCTTCAAATTGGCGCAAAAAAGCATTATCCTTGATAGCCAGATCACTCATATAGTTTGATTTAGTTTTGGTTTCAGATAAAAAAATTACGAACTATGCGATCGTAATTAGAACTTCTTAAACTGCCGGATGCGGATTTGGGAGGCATAATACAGGGCAGTGTACAAAAGTACTTAAAAAATTGCTAAAAACCTAAGAAAAACCCCGCTTTGAAAACCTTCCCTGCTGAGAAAATCCATGTGTATTTTGTGCCGGGCCTGGCAGCGAGCCCTAAGATATTTGAGCACATTGCATTGCCGCGGGACCAATTTGAAGTGCACCACCTGGATTGGTTCCTCCCTCCCTCCGGAGCCGATCTCACGGAATACGCCCGGATTATGGCGGAAAAGGTAACTCACAATGCCCCGGTACTTATCGGAGTTTCCTTTGGAGGTATGCTCGTTCAGGAAATGGCGCGATTTCTCAATCCCCGGAAACTGATTGTCATCTCGAGTATAAAGTGCAGGGATGAAATGCCCAGAAGGTTATGGATCGCCCGGTATACCCAACTACATCGGCTTTTACCTACCGGGGCTATTCAGAACCTTGAATCCCTCACCCGTTTTGCTTTTGGAGATGCGGTGCGAAAGAGGTTAAAACTCTACGAGCGGTACTTGGGGGTACGTGATAAGGAGTATCTGGATTGGGCCCTCGAAGCTATTGTTCATTGGGACCGGGAAACCCCTGAACCGGGATTGATCCATATACACGGAGACCAGGATGCCGTTTTTCCAATGAGCCACCTTGGGCCCTGCCTTTGTGTGGAAGGGGGAACGCATACCATGATCATACATCGCTACAAATGGTTTAATGAGCGATTGCCTGCAATAATATTGGAGGAAGCAGGTTCTATTTAATACCTTTGAGGTAATCTTAAGTCCTTTTCCATGCAACTATTGAAAAAAAGCCTGATGCTCCTGGGGGTGCTGCTCGTTTTGAGCACCCTTGTTTTTGCCGTACAACAAGGTGCGGCCCTAGACGAGTCTGTCGAAGAATCCGATCCCGTCCCGGAAGAGGAAATTCGCGTGGATCCCACCTACCGGATTTCCGCCATCGCCATCCCGGAGGATCTGAACTTTGCCGGGGAAGCTGTACCTCAGGAAGATCCTGAAATTATGGAGCGTATAGACCGGGAATTCCTGGTAAACACCTATTGGCAATCCAATGCCCTTTTATTGATGAAGCGAGCCCATAAGTACTTCCCCGTCATAGAACCTATCCTATCAAAAAACGGTGTCCCAGAGGATTTTAAGTATCTCGCTGTTGCGGAAAGTGGCCTTCAAAATGTAGTGTCCCCGGCAGGAGCCCGTGGTTTTTGGCAGATAATGAAGCCCACAGGAAGGGAGTACGGCCTGGAAATTAACGACAATGTAGACGAGCGCTACCACCTGGAAAAGGCGACTCAGGTAGCCTGCGATTATTTGAATAAATACAAAGAGAAATACGGGAGCTGGACACTGGCTGCCGCTGCTTACAACGCCGGAACTGGCTCCATTGACAAGTATATGGACATCCAACAGACAGATAGTTATTACGACCTTCTCCTGGGAGATGAAACTGGTCGTTACGTGTTCCGTATCATGGCGATTAAGGAGATCCTAAAAGATCCGGAGACCTACGGATTCAAAGTCGGGGAGGAAGATTTTTACCAAAATGTACCCACTTTTCAAGTAGAGGTGGATACCGCTGTGAGCAGTTTTGCAGAATTTGCCAGGAATTATGGGATTAGTTATAAAATCCTGAAACGGCATAACCCCTGGCTGAGGGAACCTCACCTGAACAATGCTTCCCGTAAAAAATACCAGATTTCCATTCCCATGAAGGGATACTACAAAGTCGGGCCTTAGCTTTTCAGGATACTAAACCAGCGTGCGATTGTGCCGGTTGAAGTGCCTGGAAATGTTTGTGCGCAAACTGGAATACCTCATTCGGGTATTACTTAAGAACGCGGTATACCATGGAAGCCCTTTATACAAACCCCTGGACCATCGTTCTGGTGCTGACGGGACTCCTGTTTGCTTTATCCGGATTTATACTCAAGAAGTATCCCCCTAAATCGATTAACTGGTTTTACGGGTATCGTACCGCGCGTGCGATGAAAGGGCAGGATCAGTGGGATTTTGCCCAGAAACTCGCCGGTCGTGAGATGATGCGTAGTGGCCTGCTACTGGTTGTTTTCGGCCTGGCCGGGGCCTGGTTGCCTATGTCGGATGAGGCAGCGGTTGCAGTCGCCCTGGTTCCAGTTATAATTTTTGCTTTTCTCCCTGTGGTGCGTGTGGAAACTGCTCTCAAAAAACAATTTGAAGGATCCTGTCGGAAGTAAGGCAGGTTTTCGCTGCATTCGGGGGCTGTCCATGGAGAAATACGCTTTGAACGGCCGGTGACTTAAAGAGAACACACTTAACTTTTTCTAAGGACTTGCCAGGGCTTTGCAGCCTAAAGGAATAGCTTTAGGCAGGGGGTGGGGGGAACCCCAGAATAAAAAAACCAGTAAAGCCGAAGACAGGGTTTGGACTCAAATCTTTTTCAGCTGCTGTTGCATCATCTTTATCTGCTCGTTCAGCATGTTGTTTTTATCCAGTTTCTTGGCTTCCTGAAGCAGGGTTGTCGCCTCCCTTTTACGTCGTTTTTGCATCGCGATTCCCGCCAGGCTCAATTTTGCCATAGCCACATCATAGTCCATATTCAATCCCAATTTAAGAGCCTTTCGGAAGTATTTTTCGGCCTGGGTCAGATTTTTTTGGGAATAAATAATGCCGTACAAATAATTGTAGTACCCCTGTTGTTTAGTGGTAAGGGCCCCTTCCGGATTTTTGATCTTTTCCAACCATTTTTCGGTCCCCTCTAAATCCTGTTTCCGCATGCGCAGGAAGGACAAAAGAATCAGTTCATTTCGGAAATACAGAAACACGAAGATCAGGGAAAGTAAAATCAGGAAGATGCCGTTCCCTATCTCTCCCTGGACAAATTGATACCCGGCCAGGGCGATAATGGCGAACGCGAGAACGAGCTTAATATTTTTATTGAACATGTTTTTGTGCTATTAAACGGTATGTGACTATTGAATTAATGGTTGTTGGGATTTCCACAGCACCCATTTGTGCAGCGGTTGAAATTCCCTCCGCCTCGCTCCGGACACTCATTTCACGGATAAACCCGCTTTTTCGGTCGGCGATTAAGGTGGTTTGTTGTGTACCTTTCAGATGCATACTATTTGAAGGTTCATCCGATTTTATTAAAATGTTGGCCATCCCGCTAATATAGGTGCGTTCCGTGGTAAGACTATCCAGCTTCCAGGTGTTTTCGGCTTCCAGCTTCCCCTCGAAACGATTGGACCATCCGTCGTTTTTGGAGACGGGTTTTGTGGGATAGAAATAGGTCATTTGCTCATAGCTTTCTGCCAGGGCTTCGGAACCATATTGCTCTTCGAGGGATTTTTTCATGACGCTTCGGGAGAACCCTTCGGGCAATCCGGACTGTTCCAGGACCGTGGTAATCATCTGTTCCCCTCCGACTACCTCCAGGATTTTCCCTCGTCGGCCCAATTCCATTTGAACGGGGATGTTCAGTAAACCATTAAAAATAGCAGCCTGGGCATCTCCGGCCCTGGGCTCTGCCGCGTGTACATCAAGGAGTACACCCTGTAAACTACTTTCGATTTTGAATATAAGATCATTGAACATAAACTCCAGGAGATACGTACTGTCCTTCTGCTCCAGCACTCGAAACTGTATCACCCCTGAAACCCGATTGGTCAGCTCATGGCTGGTATCGTCCAAACTTTGCGAAATATGTTGCTCAGCTTTTTGCTCAACGGTAAAAACATCACCTTTGCGGAGTTGGTATCCCAGGGTATTCTGGCCCATAAGCACCCCCGGGAAACACAATAAAAAAAGCAATCTGTAGAGGGTACTCTCCATGAGAAGTTCGCCTTGAAAAATGCAGGGACAAAAGTAGTAAAAACAATTCTAAAAAAAATTTATTCCGATTTGGGAAAGCCAAAAGTCTTCGTATATTTGCGCCCAGATTTTGCTCAGGGAAATGAGTGATTTAAATGAGCCAAAAAGCGCTTCAACATGAAAAGAACATTTCAGCCGTCAAAAAGAAAACGCAGAAACAAACACGGTTTCCGCGAGCGTATGTCTTCGGCCAATGGCCGCAAGGTTTTGGCACGCAGAAGAGCTAAAGGTCGTAAGAAAATTAGTGTATCCTCTGAGCCGAGACACAAAAAATAATGGTTTACCCATTTTCAGAAATAAATCAGGTGTTACTTGTTGAAAGTAGCACCTTTTTTTTGCCTAAAAACTATTAACCCCATCCCAGCATGCCTAAAAGAAAAGATCTGAAATCCATACTGATCATAGGATCAGGCCCTATTATTATTGGTCAGGCTTGTGAGTTTGACTACTCCGGTTCACAGGCACTCCGCTCCCTGAGGGAGGACGGAATTGAAACGGTACTGATCAACAGCAACCCTGCAACCATCATGACGGATCCTTCAATGGCGGATCACATTTACCTGTTGCCGTTGAATACAAAATCGATTGTCGAGGTCCTTAAAAAACACCCGAACATCGATGCAGTCCTTCCTACTATGGGGGGGCAAACAGCACTGAACCTCTGTATAGAGGCTGGTGAAAAGGGGATATGGGATGACTTTGGCGTTCAGATCATCGGGGTGGATATCGATGCGATTAATATTACGGAGGATCGCGAGAAATTTCGCGAGCTTATGACCCGCATTGGGGTGAAGATGGCACCACAGTCCACGGCCACTTCTTTCCTAAAGGGCAAGGAAATCGCCCAGGAATTCGGTTTTCCGCTGGTTATTCGGGCGAGTTATACCCTGGGTGGGGCCGGGGCGGCTATCGTTCATGACCCTGAAGATTTTGACGAACACCTGAGCCGCGGATTGGAAGTTTCGCCCATACACGAGGTGATGATCGACAAAGCGATGATGGGCTGGAAGGAATACGAATTGGAACTCCTTCGAGATAAGAACGATAATGTAGTCATTATATGTACTATTGAGAATATGGACCCTATGGGGATCCATACCGGGGATTCGATAACGGTGGCTCCGGCCATGACCCTTTCGGATACCACCTTTCAACGGATGCGTGACCTGGCCATCAAGATGATGCGCAGTATCGGTGATTTTGCCGGGGGATGTAATGTGCAGTTCGCCGTGAGCCCGGATGAGAAGGAGGATATCATCGCCATTGAGATTAACCCAAGGGTTTCGCGTTCCTCGGCCCTGGCTTCCAAAGCCACGGGATATCCCATTGCAAAAGTGGCTGCAAAACTCGCTATCGGATATAGTCTGGATGAACTAAACAATCAGATAACCCAATCTACTTCCGCCCTTTTCGAACCCACCCTGGACTACGTAATTGTAAAGATCCCGCGCTGGAACTTTGATAAGTTCGAAGGTGCCGACCGTACCCTGGGCCTGCAGATGAAATCGGTAGGCGAGGTCATGGGGATTGGCCGTTCCTTCCAGGAGGCCCTGCATAAGGCCACCCAGTCCCTGGAGATTAAACGAAATGGACTGGGTGCAGACGGAAAAGGGTATAAAGAGTATGACCAGATTATTCAGAAACTCACCCACGCCAGTTGGGACAGGGTATTTGTGATCTATGACGCCATCCAGCTCGGTATCCCCCTGAGCCGGATCCATGAGATCACCAAAATAGATATGTGGTTCCTGCGGCAGTATGAAGAGTTGTACCAACTGGAAAAGGAAATCAGCACCTTTTCTATTGAGACCCTGCCAAAGGAATTACTCCTTGAGGCCAAACAAAAAGGTTTTGCCGACCGGCAGATCGCCCATATGCTGGATTGCTGGGAAAGTGAAGTCCACGAGAAGCGCATGACCCTGGAGATCAAAAGGGTTTATAAACTGGTAGATACCTGCGCGGCGGAGTTCAAGGCGATGACGCCTTACTACTATTCCACATTTGAAGCCGAGATTGAAACTCCCTCTGGGGAGCGGTATGTTGCCAATGACAGTGAGGTTACCGATCGCAAGAAAATTGTGGTCCTCGGTTCCGGGCCTAACCGGATCGGACAGGGGATTGAGTTCGATTACTGTTGTGTTCACGGAGTTCTCGCGGCTGCGGAATGCGGCTATGAGACCATCATGATCAACTGCAACCCGGAAACGGTTTCCACGGATTTTGACACCGCGGACAAGCTTTATTTTGAACCTGTTTTCTGGGAGCATATCTACGACATTATCCTGCATGAAAAGCCGGAGGGCGTAATCGTGCAGCTCGGAGGTCAGACGGCCCTGAAACTGGCCGAAAAACTCGACAAATACGGGATTCCTATAATGGGTACGAGTTTTGAATCCCTGGATTTGGCGGAAGACCGCGGGAGTTTTTCCCGCTTGCTGAAGGAAAACGATATTCCCTATCCCTGATGAAGCGCTGGCGCTGGCGGATGAATTGAATTTTCCTCTCCTGGTGCGACCCTCGTACGTCCTGGGCGGGCAGGGGATGAAAATTGTGATCAACAAACAGGAACTGGAATCCCACGTAGTGGATTTACTGCGAAAAATCCCGAATAATAAATTGTTGCTGGATCACTATCTGGATGGGGCTATCGAAGCTGAAGCAGATGCTATTTGCGATGGCAAAGAAGTTCATATTATAGGCATCATGGAGCATATTGAGCCTTGTGGGATACACTCGGGAGATTCCAATGCCACCTTGCCGCCATTTAACCTGGGCGAATTTGTCCTGCAACAAATTAAGGATCACACGCATAAAATAGCCCTTGCGCTCAATACGGTGGGGCTCATAAACATTCAGTTTGCGATCAAGGGCGATCAGGTATATATTATCGAAGCCAACCCCAGGGCCTCCCGCACGGTTCCTTTCATCGCCAAAGCCTATGGAGAGCCCTATGTGAATTACGCTACCAAAATCATGCTCGGGGAGAAAAAGCTGTCCGATTTTGAATTTAACCCATCCCTCGAAGGTTTTGCAATCAAGCAGCCCGTCTTTAGCTTTAATAAGTTTCCCAAGGTGAATAAAAACCTGGGTCCGGAAATGAAGAGTACAGGGGAGAGTATTTTATTTATCAAGAGCCTTAAAGACGATGAATTCTACAACCTGTATTCCCGAAGGAAAATGTACCTGAGTAAATAGGGTGAGGATCCCGTTCCTGTGGGTGGGAAGAAGGATGATGAATTGACCGGTTTTACCATTCAGTATGAAAGGTCCCGTCCCGATCGGTCCGCTGATAGGTGTGGGAGCCAAAATAATCCCGTTGGGCCTGAATGAGGTTCATGGGCAACCGCCCTGTGGTAAATGCGTCAAAATAACTCAAAGATGCGGACAGGGCCGGCATCGGAATTCCATTACTTATAGCATGCTGCAGCACGATACGGGCAGCCGGCAGACAATTGGAAACCCGATTGACAAAGGCCCTGGACAACAGCAAATGCGGCAATCCGGGTTCTTCGCGGTACGCAGTGGCAATATCGTCCAGCACCCGGGCACGTATGATACAGCCTGCCCTCCATATCTCACTGATGGTAGCCAGATTGAGGTTATACCCATATTCATCAGAGGCCTCAGCGAGTTGGTGCATCCCCTGGGCATAGGTCATGACAAATGCAAAATACAAAGAGGGCTCGCATACCCCTTCCAGCTCGGTTTTATCCACTAAGGCCCGCCGGGGCTTTTCGTACATCATGTCTGCCGTTTCCCGGTTGGCTTTTAAAGCAGACATGGCCCGCATGCTTACCGCCGTATCGATTGTTGGGACGGGTATCCCCAGATCCATCCCATTCTGGGAAGTCCATTTTCCGGTCCCTTTTTGTTTGGCTTTATCGAGGATTTTATCGATCAGGTCCCCGCTATCCAGGGGGTCTTTCTGACTAAAAATAACAGAGGAAATCTCTATGAGGAACGACTGCAGCCGCCCCTGGTTCCAACGGCCAAAAACCTCACTTAAGGCTGCATTTGTAAACCCGCCCAACTCTGCCAGAAGTTGATAGTATTCCCCGGTGAGTTGCATCAGTCCGTATTCGATACCATTGTGAACCATCTTTACATAGTTCCCCGCCGAACCGGGGCCGAGATGTGCAACACAGGGTGCGCCTTCATACCGGGCGGCAACCGCCTCAAAAATGGGTTGAATTTCAGGGTAGATTTCCGCGGCACCCCCTGGCATGATGCTCGGGCCTCTACGCGCACCTTCGGCACCTCCTGAAACTCCGGCACCCATAAAAAATATCCCTTTTGATTTTAAATACGCTTCCCGGCGGTCCGTATCCCGAAAATGGGAGTTGCCCCCGTCAATCAGCAGATCCCCTTCTTCCAGTTTTGGAAGCAGATCTTCAATCACCTGATCCACAATTTTTCCCGCAGGCACCAGCAGCATTATTTTGCGGGGTCTGGACAAGGCGGAAACAAATTCATTTAAGTCACTCGTGGCCGCTGTTTTTCCAAAAGAGGCGCCCTCTTTTCGAAGAGCTTCCGCTTTTTCGGGCATCAGGTCATATCCCAGGGCGCTAAAACCATTTTCTGCAACATTGAGGATAAAATTCCTACCCATTACCCCAAGACCGACAAGTCCGAATTCATATGTGTTCTCTGTATGCATGGCTCTTCATTTTATGGTCTGCACCCTTGTGCAAACTGATTTTTCACCCCGGTAAATATGTTCTATATTCGTACGGGATTCTTCAAAAATAGGGGAAATATTCAACTTAAACAGGGCATTTTCAGGACAGCGGTATCTTCCCTTATCGCAGCCCTGTCAACCGTGGACAGTTTGCACAATGGATAAAACTTCACCTCAACTTCTCATCATATTCGGAGCCTCGGGAGACCTCACAGAGCGAAAACTGATGCCGGCCCTCTTTAACCTGTATCAGGAAAAACACCTGCCCAAAAGATTTGCGGTATTGGGGATCAGTCGAAGTGATGCGGATGACGCTTCTTTCCGTGAAGAGGCTGTACTTAAAAACAAGCACATTCCTGAAACCATTAAAAACCACGGACTGCGAAAGTCTTTTGCGGAGTTGGTTTTTTATCACGACCTGGGGGATTCCTACGACGCGGATTATTCAGCCCTGAGAGAAAGGATAGAGCAATTGAACCGCGATCAGAAAACGGAAGGAAATTTAATATTCTACCTTTCCACCCCGCCTTCGTTGTATGAGGTTATTGCGCGAAACCTCAATACCGCAGGCCTCACGAAAGAAAATGGCGGATGGACCCGCCTGATTGTGGAGAAGCCCTTTGGCTATGACCTGGCATCAGCGCATCAGCTCAATCTCAACCTTCAGAAGTACTTCCAGGAATCCCAGATATACAGGATTGACCATTATTTGGGAAAAGAAACCGTACAGAACCTTCTGGTAACGCGTTTTGCCAATAGTATTTTCGAGCCCCTCTGGAACAGGAACTACATTCATCACGTTGAAATTACCAATGCTGAAAGTGTGGGGGTGGAGAACCGGGGCGGGTACTACGATTCCTCCGGTGCGCTCAGGGATATGTTTCAAAATCACCTGTTGCAGATCGTCTCACTGGTAGTCATGGAACCGCCCATCGGATCGGAACCTGAGGAAATTCGAAATGAAAAAGTTAAGGCTCTGAAGTCTTTGCGGATTATGAAGGATGCGGACATCCTCAGTAAAAATACCATTCGGGGCCAGTACCTTGCAGGGGAGTGCAACGGGGAATCGGTAGTGGGATACCGACAGGAGAAAGGGGTGGATCCGAATTCGAAAACGGAGACCTATGCGGCTATTAAGTTTTTCGTGGACAACTGGCGCTGGGCGGATGTACCCTTTTATGTGCGGACGGCTAAGCGTATGCCGACCAAGGTCACGGAAGTCGTGATTCACTTTAAGACACCCCACCACCAAATTTTCAAGAATTCACTGGTCCAGAACAAGGACAACAAACTGATTATCCGCATTCAACCCAACGAAGGTATACTCGTTAAATTTGGAGTAAAGGTTCCGGGCCAGGGCTTTGAAGTGGCACGGGCAAATCTGGATTTTTACTACTCAGATTTGGCGGATCAGAAAATAATGGAGGCTTATGAGCGGTTGTTACTGGATGCCATGCAGGGAGATGCCACGCTCTATGCCCGGGCAGATGAGGTTGAGGCAGCCTGGGAATTCGTGGATCCCATTGTTGAATACTGGCAGACGGATCCACATGCCCTTACCTTTGGATATTCAGCAGGGGTATGGGGGCCCAAGAATGCAGATGATCTCATTGAAGGGAACTACACCTGGCGGAATCCAGGAGAACATTTGACGGATGATCCTGGTTTTTGCGTAATCACATAGTAGTTAAGGAGTTATGTTTGAAATTTACGATACAAAGGCAGAAGTAGCCCGGGCATTGTCCGGGTATTTGGAACGGTGGAGTGCGGAAGAGGGGTTTCGCAGTATCGCCTTATCAGGTGGCAGTACCCCCCGGGTTTGGTTCGACCTCCTCGCCCAGGAATATAAGAATCGTTTGCCCTGGCAAGAGCTCTTGCTTTTCTGGGGGGATGAGCGGTGTGTGCCCCCAGGGGACGCCCAGAGCAATTACGGGATGACCCGTAAGCATTTGTTGGATAAAGTGCCTGTGGAGCCCTCCCATGTTTTCAGAATCCGTGGGGAAAATCCTCCCGCCGATGAGGCTCAAAGGTATTCCATGGTCCTTAAGGAGGCGCTACCGGAAGATCGTGGGATTCCCCAATTAGACCTGGTGATACTCGGGATGGGGGACGACGGCCATACGGCTTCCATATTCCCCCATGAAATGGAATTATGGGGCTCCGATTCCCTTTGTGAAGTAGCGACCCATCCTGAAAGTGGTCAAAAGCGCATCAGTATAACCGGACAGATAATCAACAATGCGAAGCAAGTGGTTTTCCTGGTAACGGGGGCCAACAAAGCTGCCCCTCTGGCCGAAATAAGAAAAAGCAGTGCGGCTAGTGCCCAGTTCCCTGCCGCTCATGTCGCCCCCACCAGCGGACGCCTGTTATGGCTGCTCGATAAGGACGCGGCTTCACAGAATCCCTTGTGAAATTAAATCGTCAGGGAGAACTGCCGCCGAATTTACTCCTGTGCGGAGAATCCGTGACTTCAACACTCGTGATAAAATATTTAGTCTCTCCCCACCAGGCGAAAGTGGCAAAGCGCTCTTCATAGTTGACCCTGACATACTGACCTTCAGCAGCTTTCATAGATTCGATAACCTCCTGGTCCCGGTCCAGAACGGAGAAACGGAAAATCTGGGCACCCGAAATCCCCTGGCTGATCTCGCCTTCCCAGGTTTTGAAGATCACGCCTTTCCGGCTGAATTTAATAAGCTCTCCGGAGCGCACTCCCTCACTGTAGGTGACGTAGTAAAGAAATAGGAAAAGACCGGCGATCAAAAGCCCGAGGACTCCCAATACTTTAAAAAGAATACTTTTATACATACATGTGCAATTTGGTTATAGATCTAATTTTTCGGAACCCGGCAGGTTTGCTTCTTCGGCTCGTTTCAGGATGGTTTCCGGCAGGGATTTCTTAGTTTTTGCACCCATTTTTTTCAATTTCTCAATGCGCCCAATAATGTTACCCCTTCCGGTAACGAGTTTGTTCATCGCCCCACTGTACTCATTTTTGGCTTCATCCATACGTTTCCCCACCTGGGTGAGGTCTGTGACCAACCCTTCAAATTTATCGTAAAGTGCACCGGCCTGCCGGGCAATTTCAATAGCATTACGCCTTTGTTTTTCGTTGCTCCACATACTGTCAATAGTTCTCAAAGTCGCCAGGAGGGTCGATGGGGTGACGATAACGATGTTGTGTTCAAAAGCCTTGTTGTAAAGATCGGGTTCCGTATTGATGGCTATGGTAAAAGCAGTTTCAATAGGCACAAACATCAGGACAAAATCCGGGCTTTCAATTTCGTAAATATCTTCGTATTTCTTTGCAGACAGTTGTTCCACATGCCTTTTTAGGGAATTCAGGTGCTCCTTCAGATAACTTTCCTGTTGCGCTTCCTCAGCGTTGACATACCGCTCGTAGTGGGTAAGGGACACTTTGGAGTCCACGATCATCTGGTTCCCGTTCGGGAGGTGAATAATCACATCGGGAAGGGACCGGCTCCCGTCTTCCCGCCGAAAACTCTGCTGTACCGAATATTCCCGATCTTTCTCCAGGCCCGATTTTTCAAGGACGCGCTCCAGAACCAGTTCCCCCCAGTTCCCCTGCATTTTACTCTCCCCTTTAAGGGCCCGGGTGAGGTTTTCAGCTTCCTGGGTGATTTTTAAATTTTGATTTTGCAACGTCATCAGTTGCTCTTTGAGCGCCTGGTGAATCCCGTAATTCTCTTTCCGGGTTTCCTCTACTTTTTTCTCAAACAGTTGTATTTTATCGTGGAGGGGAGTCAGGATGTTGCGTATATTTTTCTGGTTCTGTTCTGTGAATTTAGAACTTTTTTCCTCCAGAATCTTGTTGGCGAGGTTTTCAAACTCTTTGGTAAACGTATCCTGGAGTTTGAGGATTTCCTTCTTCTGCTCGTTTTGTTTTTCCTGCAGGTGACCTACTTCCGCCTCCTTTCGGATTAGCTCCTGCCCTAAAAATTCTTTTTCCACCTGCAGGCGCTGCATATCCTCCTTAAGGGTGTGAAGTTCAACCCTTACAAGCTCCAGGTTCTTCCCCAACTGTTCTTCACGCTCCAGTGCGCTGCCCTGAAGGGCCTGATGTTTCAGGCGGAGTATATATCCACCCGCCAAAAACCCAATCCCCAGGCAAAAAAGGGCAAGGACAACCTGCATCCATAATTCCATTGGCCACTCAATTTACAACAGTAAATATAGGAAGAAGCCCCAAGATATAAAGGAAGCCCCATGGATTACTTATTAACCTTAAACATTCCGTGCGTACGATCAAAATGAATCGTATCTACGGGAAACAAAGTGTCAAACCCTCCGGATTCAATAAGGTTGCAAGGGCTTCCAAATTGAGAAACTTCCTCAGAGAGGATCAGAATGTGATCGCAAAGCTGGATGGCAAGGTCTATTTCGTGGGTAGAAAATAATATGGTCTTGCCAGCCATCCGGGTCACTTCCTTGAGCAATTTGAGAATTTTGACCTTGTGGTAGAGGTCCAGGTGTGTGGTCGGCTCGTCTAATAACATCAGGGCCGTATCCTGGGAGAGCGCACGCGCAATAAGTGCACGTTGCAGTTGCCCATCGCTCAGGGTATGGCAGGGCTGTTGCTTTATGCCGCCCAATTCCATTTGCTCCAGGGCATAGGCTACCCGGTTGCGATCTTCTGCACTGAGTTGTCCGATCCAATTGGTGTAGGGGTGCCTTCCCAGGACTACCAGTTCATACACCGATAGATTTTTGGAGGCAATAGGTTCGGTAAGTACCACACTCAGGTTTCGGGCGCGATCGGCCGCGGGCATGTCCCGAATGGGAATTCCTTTTAGCAAGACCTCACCAGAAAGCGCCGTATGCATTCCTGAAAGTGTTCGCAACAAAGTTGATTTACCCGACCCGTTGATGCCCACAAGGGCGCTCAGGCTTCCAGGGGGCAGGGCAAAGTTCAGGGGAGGCGTCAGGGATTTTTTATGACTCCTCGCCCGGTAGCCGATCTCCAGTGCTTTTGCTTCTAACGGATAAATCAAGTCTGAATTCATGTTAATGCGATCTGCCCTAGGGTCTTCCAAACCTTGGCTAAAATAAGGGGAACCCCCATGAAAACCTAACTCGGAAAGGAGGTTCTGCCTTAAAAGAGAATTCGATTGCGGCGTAAAAGCAACCATATGACGACCGGAGCTCCCACAAGAGAGGTTATGGCATTGATGGGTAAAACGTAGGCCGAGAATGGAAGTTGGGCAATCACATCACAGACCAACATTAAGATTCCCCCGTAGAGCAAGACGCCCGGAAGCAGAATGCGGTGGTCCTGGGTACCGAGTAACTGCCGGGCCAGATGGGGTACCGCCAACCCTATAAAGGCAATTGGGCCCGCAAAGGCTGTAATTCCCCCGGCCAGCAAGCCTGTGGCGAGAATGATCCAATTCCGGCTTCTTTTTGTGGAGATGCCCATGGATACGGCATAGTTCTCCCCTAACAGGAAAGCGTTGAGGGCTTTCAGAAGACCTATACTAATACCAATGCCTGCGAGTACAAAAACGGAGAGCAACCCCACCTGAGGCCAGCTCAGGTTCCCGATACTCCCATAAGACCAGAAAATATACTTCTGAAGTTGCTCTGCCTGCGAAAAATAAGAAAGCACGGTAACCAGGGCGGCCGTGATACTTCCAAACATCAACCCGACAATAAGCAGGGCCATAGCGTCTTTCAACCGTGTAGCCACGATAAGGACTGTGATTAGGACCAGGAAACTCCCCAGACCGCTGGCCACAATCAGTGACAGATCGCTGGTGAGATACCCGGCGCCCAGACCGCCGAGGAGGGAAACTCCCATAATGAGCAATGCCGCCCCGAGGCTGGCTCCTGAACTTACGCCAAGGACAAAGGGTCCCGCCAGGGGGTTTCTGAATAGTGTCTGCATCAACAAGCCACTCAGGGATAGCCCTCCACCGATAAGGATGGCGGTCAGGGCCTTGGGAAGACGGTAATTCCAAATGATATACTGCCAGGATTCGCGATCCGTCTGCCCTCCGAACAGGGAGCTGAAAATCTCTTCTATCGGAATGGGAACGGAACCCAGGCTCAGGTTTACCCCAAAAGCAGCCAGTAAAAGCAGTGCCAACCCCCCAAAAATATAGGTGTATTTTTTGTGCGTCATGGCTCCAGGGGTTTGAAAAAGACAGGGTCATACCCCTTGAGCAGGCCCGGATGAAACCAATACACCAGGTCTTTAAGAATCAGGTCCGGCCGGCTTGGGCCGAGTTCAAAATACAGGAGTCCCCCTCCAGGCCCCTGGCTCAGGGCATAGGTGTAAATTCGCTTCTCGCGGAAGGCCTTGAATTGGCTGTAGTGGGCTTCGGCCTGCTGCATTTCCCCGTAAGAGGTAAATTGGGATGGGGCGATCCACAGATCGGCATTCGATCCCTTTTCCAGAACGCTTTCCAAACTCAATGAAAGGCTACCGCTTTCGGGGTTACCTGCCCAAAGGTACTCCGCATTGGCATCTTTTATGAATTGGGCCGCCCAACTGGATCCTCCCGGGAGATACCAGATATCGCGATAGAGGGAGCCACTGAGGACGGTAGGCCTTTCCGGGGCTTTGGCTGCCAGTTCCCGGGCTTGCAAATAGGCCTTTTCAACCTGGTGGAATGCCTTTTCAGCCGCGTCCTTTTCGTCGAAAAGCAGACCGAAAAAAACAATCCACTCCGCTTTCCCTAAAGGATTTTCCTCCATCCAGTCGCCATTGTACACCACGGGAATACCCGAAGCTTCCAGGATCGTATAGGCACTGGGGGCTCCGGAAACCCCGAACCCAACTACAACATCGGGATTCAGGGCTAAAGCCAATTCGGTATTCAGGGTTTCATTGACTCCTAATTCCATAACATTTCCCGAATCAATGTGGTCGCGAACTCCTGGGGAAGAAATATATTCCAGCCCCGGAAAACCGACCAGGCGTTCTTCCAATTCCAGAATTTCCAGAGCCGGGATGTGTGTGGTGGAGGTGAGGATCACGCGTTTTACAGGGATGCCGATGACACCATCTACGGAATCGATTAGATGTTTATGGCTGTGGAGTTTTGCGCGGGGAACAAGGGCATATCGAAAGGTTTTTGCGGCCCCTGGCCAGGGACTGCTGATATTTAAATATTGAATACCGGATTGCATTTCTTCCACATAGAAACCCCGGGCATAATCGGGCTTCCAGGTCTGGATTGTCTGGTCCTGTGCCTGAATTTGTTTCTGTTCAGGATTCCCCCTGCAGCTTATCAAAATAAGGGTGATCAGGCTTAAGACACAACCAATTCTCATTCGGTTTTATTCAGAGGTCAAAAGTAATTTTTAATTCCCCGGATTCAAAAACCAGATAAAGATCTTTACCTTAGCCGCGGATTATGGTTGTCCGTTAGTCAATTTATAACGGACATTAAAAGGGAATCCGGTGCAAAACCGGAGCTGTTCCCGCAACTGTAAGCTGAGTTCTGCTCCACAGGGAGTAGAATGCCTGTTACCCACTTCAAACCACTGTGTATTTCTGCAAGCACGGGAAGGTCAGTGACAGGACGCGAGCCAGGAGACCTGCCGAATCCAAACAAGGAATGTTAAACTTTCGGGATAAAGGTTTACAAGCTTAATCGCCTGGGAACATCTCGTTCTTTATAGTCTGAAATGAAAAATCAATGGAAAGGGTGTGTCCTAATGGCGCTCACAGGGGTGGCATATGCGCAAACCCCTTTGGATTCCATGGATGTACGCGTATTGGACGAAGTAGTCGTCAGCGATTCCAGATTCCCTTTAAAACGGGAGCAATCGGGTAAAACCGTCATTCGGTTGGGTCCGGAAATACTCAAAGGGTATCAGGGTGCTTCTGTAGCCCAGGTCCTGAACCAGCAAAGCGGCTTCGAAATTTCCGGGAGCCGCGGAAGACCCGGGGAAGTACTCGGGGTATTTGTTCGTGGAGGTCGCGGGCGACAGGTAGTTGTACTCATAGACGGGCTCAGGGTATCTGACCCTTCTTCGACAGCCCGGGAATACGATCTGAGGCTTTTGCCTGTTTCCAGCATTGAATCTATCGAAATAGTGAAGGGCGCTACGTCAGTACTCTATGGGGCCAATGCCGCCACGGCCGTCATCGATATTCGCACAAAATCACCCGGAAAGACACCCTTTTACGCCAATGCCCAGGGGAGTATGGGTACTCAAAATACCCCTGAGGAATCCGATGCCGATATTGGAAGGCTGAGCCATGCGATCCAATTGGGGGGTACCCGGGCCGGTTGGGCCTATAAGGGAGCTTTTTCCCAGGATTATGCGAACGGGTTGTCCTCCCTGGAGGTTGGACGTGAGCCCGACCCGTATTCCAATTGGTCTGCAGATCTTTCAGTGACCCGCCATTTTTCTGAAAAATCCTTTCTAAAAATCTTTGCGAACCGGACTCAAATGAATGCGGACTACGACGATTCCTTTAATGGGGTAGATGCCCCTTTCCGATATAGGACGGATCAGGAGCGACTGGGATTGAATTGGAAGTGGAAAGATAGTTTGCAACAAGTGGAGGCCCTGGGGGCTTATACCCGGTTCGATTCTGAAAACCAAAGTGATTTTCCAGGCACTTTTCAGGGAAGTAACTTTACCGCCGATTTGACGTATAAACGGAAAATCAGTTCGGTTCTCCATGCCCTGGCAGGCCTTAATGTAATCAACGACAGAGCACTCCTTGAAATCGATGAGGAATTCACACTAGTCGATCCCTATCTGAATGTGGTCTGGACCGGGGCCTCCGGGGTCAATATCAATGGTGGTGTACGCCTGAATATACATTCCATCTACGGAAATCGGGCGGTGTATCACCTGAATCCCTCGTATGCCTATCGCTTGAATAAAGGATATCTGAAGGTAATGGCGTCATGGGCTACCGCCTATATTACACCGTCCCTGGCCCAGCTATTTGGGGCTTTTGGTGCGAATCCGGATCTGGACGCTGAAGACAACCGCACCCTTGAAGCCGGGGTGGAATTAAATCTGGACTCCGGTTTCCGTATCAGTGGGCTCTTCTTCGCCCGGCAGGAGGAGCATACGATCCTATTCGATAATGCGGACTTTATTTTTTTCAATGCTTCAGACCCGGTCAGTGTTCAGGGTTTTGAAGGGGAAGTTCGTTGGAAGTGGGCACCCGGGAGTCGTTTGGAGTTGAATTATACTTTTACCCAACCCGAAGGGGCAAATGCCATCCGGATCCCAAAGCACAAACTCAACGCTATCCTGCAGACGCGTTTGGGAACGCGCTGGTCATCGTTGCTGCGATACAGTTATACAGGATCCAGGGAGGATACCGATTTTACAACCTTCACCCAGGTAGAGCTGGAACCCTTTTCCCTCATAGACCTGCGCGTGGATTTTACGGTCATTCCGGGGAAGCTGAACGCTTTTTTAAACGCTACCAATCTGTTGAATGAATCGTTTACAGAGGTCCTGGGTTTTCAGACCCCCGGAAGAAATGTGATGGTGGGTTGGTCCTTACAATTATAAAAAAAGCCTCCGGGAAGGAGGCTTTTACGCAATATATCTACACTAGAAGGGATTTACTGAAAATTCTTTAAAAGACGATCTGGTAGCTGTATATCCTTATCCAGAAACATATTGTCTTTCATGGGTAGGAATAACTTGGAATAGGTGAAGGGCTCTGCCGCCATGGCCGGTTGGTTAAAACTTTTGGCAGTAGATCCTGATATTTCCTGCAGGGCGCGGGCCAGAAGTGGCTCATTGGGATCTCCCAAAACACCGAGATTTTCGAGATCCTCCTGTAGCTCTACATCGGGGATAAAACCGTTGATATCTCCGAAATCTCCCACTGCATTCTTATTTCGCCCTACCAGGGGTTGTATAGCCCATGCATTTTCACTATTGATATTGCCCTCCCGCTCCGGGGAATAGATAAAGGGAGCACCAGGCCGGTTAGGATCATCCACCATAGTTAGTGAGAACTCATTCTTACCCCGTGTAGTTGTCCCGATCTTAATCACCTGTATATATGGGTTTAGCCCATTGATAACCAGTTCACTGGCCGAGGCCGTGCTTCGGGAGGTCAGAATATATACCCGATCCAGGTTCAGGGTGTTCAACGGAACCCCTGAGGAAACCGCACTTGCAAAAAAATCTTTGAGGGCATCCGGGTCATCCTCTGTAAAGGCGTCCTGAATAAAGTCGTTCCATTGTTGCTCCAAATAGACCTCGTCGGTGTTTGTACCGTAGATCATACTGGAGAGGAGGCGGGAAGAATTTACAGATCCCCCGGAATTGTACCTGAGGTCGAGCACGAGTGCGGTAACCCCCCGAGAGACAAAAAAGCCAAACGCCTCGTTCAGTTCCCGGTCAAATTCGTTTGTAAATCCATTGTACATCAAATAGCCTACAGTTTCGCCACCTATATTTTCAAAAACCTCCGTCAGGTATATCGGGTCTTCCTGAAAGTTTTCCTCCTTGGTCAGGGTTACCTCCCTGCCATTGGGAACCACATCGTTCCCTTGAATATCGGCCATGTTCAATGTATAGGTCGGGTCTTCACCAAAAAGCAATTCCTGATAATTTTCAGCCGTAAGCGTCACCCCATTGACCCCGGTAAACAAATCCCCACGCTCGATCTCCTTGGTGGAAGCATCTGAATTTGGGAGGATATAGCGCACATATCCAAACACGTTAGAACTCCCGCTGAATTGTATCAGGCCAAATTCCATTCCATTGTTCCGCGTGATTCCGGCCAAACTTTGTGTCAGTTCGGTATAATCATCGCTGTAAAAGCTGAAGCGGTCTTCTGTAAATCGCAACCGGTTATCAAAAAAGGCGCCCGGATCGCTCTCAGAGGCCAGGAAATTGGTGTATTCTTCCTCAGTGGGGAAAGCGTCATCGGCCAGGTTT
>CAZEQO010000010.1:0-24513 GCA_964514365.1 uncultured Robiginitalea sp.
GATATATTGTAGAACGTAGAAAGAAATAAAAGTAAAGAAACATGGCACGTTCCCTAAAAAAAGGACCTTACGTTCACTATAGTCTCGAGAAGAAAGTTCAGCAGAACCTCGATTCCGGAAAGAAATCAGTCATTAAGACCTGGTCGAGAGCTTCGATGATCACCCCTGATTTTGTAGGGCAGACCATCGCAGTGCACAATGGACGTCAGTTTGTACCGGTATATGTAACGGAAAATATGGTCGGGCATAAATTGGGAGAGTTTTCTCCAACCCGGACTTTCCGGGGACATGCCGGAGCCAAAAACAAAGGTAAAAGATAAGCGCTATGGGTGTTCGTAAAAAACAGATGGCCGAAAGGTTAAAGGAAGAGCGAAGTCAGTTGGTGTATGCCAAATTGAATAACTGCCCTACTTCCCCCAGAAAAATGCGTTTGGTAGCGGACCTTGTTCGTGGAGAAGACGTTGAGAAAGCCCTGGCGATCCTCAAGTTCAATTCCAAGGAAGCCTCCAGACGTCTTGAGAAACTCCTGTTGTCTGCGATTGCCAACTGGCAAGCCAAGAACGAGGAGAGTGATGTCGAGAATGCGGAGCTTTTCGTGAAGGAGATTCGTGTAGACGGAGGTCGTATGTTGAAACGCCTGCGTCCGGCCCCTCAGGGAAGGGCTCACCGAATCAGAAAGCGTTCCAACCACGTAACCCTCGTGTTAGGAGCTAGAAATAATGCAGAAAGTCAAGTCAAATAGCATATGGGACAGAAAACGAATCCAATAGGTAATCGTCTCGGAATCATACGGGGATGGGAGTCCAACTGGTACGGCGGAAATGATTATGGAGATAAACTTGCAGAAGACGATAAGATCCGCAAGTACATCCACGCCCGATTGGCCAAAGCCAGTGTTTCCAGGGTAATTATTGAAAGAACCCTGAAGCTCATTACGGTTACTATCACTACTGCCCGTCCGGGTATCATTATCGGTAAAGGAGGTCAGGAAGTTGATAAACTCAAAGAAGAGTTAAAGAAAATTACAGATAAGGAAGTTCAGATCAACATCTTTGAAATTAAGAGGCCTGAACTCGACGCCAACCTGGTCGCCGCGAGTATCGCAAGACAGGTAGAGAGCCGGATTTCTTATCGCCGTGCGATTAAAATGGGTATCGCCGCTGCCATGCGTATGAATGCTGAAGGGATTAAGGTTCAGATTTCAGGGAGACTCAACGGTGCTGAAATGGCGCGTTCTGAGAGCTTCAAGGATGGACGGATTCCATTGTCCACGTTCCGTGCTGATATCGATTATGCCCTCCACGAGGCGCATACGACTTATGGTCGCCTGGGGATTAAGGTATGGATCATGAAGGGCGAAGTATATGGAAAACGCGAGCTTTCTCCACTGGTTGGAATGAGCAAAGGTACCGGTGGTGCCGGAAAGCGCGATGTCAAGAAACGTCGTAGAAAGTAAAATAAGAATCTAAGAGAAGATGTTACAGCCAAAAAGAACCAAGTTTCGCAAAGCCCAGAAGGGCCGGATGAAAGGCATTTCACAGCGGGGCCATCAGCTTTCTAATGGAATGTTCGGTATCAAGTCACTGGATTCGTGCTTTATCACCTCACGTCAGATCGAAGCCGCGCGTATCGCAGCTACCCGATACATGAAAAGGCAGGGGCAGTTATGGATCAAGATATTCCCGGACAAGCCCATTACCAAGAAGCCTCTCGAGGTACGGATGGGGAAAGGGAAAGGAGCCCCCGAGTATTTTGTGGCTGTTGTTAAACCTGGCCGCGTCATGTTCGAAGTGGCCGGTGTGGATAAGGAGACAGCACAGGAAGCCCTGAGGCTTGCCGCTCAGAAATTACCGGTGAAAACGAAATTTATTGTGGCCAGGGATTACGATCCCTCCTAAAATTAAGGGAAGATGAAACAGTCAGAGATTATAGCAATGTCTAACGAGGAGTTGACAGAGAAACTGGCCGAGACGAAGAAGCAATATGCGGACATGAAGATGGCGCATTCGGTCACTCCTTTGGAAAACCCGCTTCAGCTCAGAAAATCCAGAAGAACTGTGGCGCGACTGGCGACGGAATTAAATAAAAGGGAAAACCAATAATTGGTGTTGCTTTATGGAAAACAGGAATATTAGAAAAGAACGAGTAGGCGTTGTGACCAGCAACAAGATGGAGAAGTCCATTGTAGTGGCTGAGGTGAAGCGTGTAAAGCACCCCATGTACGGGAAGTTCGTTTTGAGAACCAAGAAGTACGTAGCCCATGACGAAACCAACGATTGTAAAATCGGAGATACGGTGAAGATCATGGAGACGCGTCCGATGAGCAAGACCAAGTGTTGGAGATTGGTAGAAATACTTGAAAGAGCCAAATAATTATGGTACAACAGGAATCCAGACTGAAAGTCGCAGATAATACGGGAGCAAAAGAAGTTTTGACCATCCGTGTTTTGGGGGGAACCAAAAGGCGCTATGCCTCTCTCGGAGACAAAATCGTAGTCAGTGTAAAGGAGGCTACTCCGAACGGCTCGATCAAAAAAGGTGCTGTATCCACGGCCGTTGTAGTTCGCACCAAAAAAGAAGTGCGGCGTCCGGATGGATCCTATATTCGGTTTGACGACAACGCATGTGTCCTCTTGAACCCTACAGGTGAGATGAGGGGTACCCGTGTATTCGGACCGGTGGCGCGTGAACTGCGCGATAAGCAATTTATGAAGATCGTTTCCTTGGCACCCGAGGTACTATAAAGACAATTGAAATGAAAATTCGGATAAAATCAGGAGATACTGTTCAGGTAATTGCCGGTGACCATAAAGGAAGCGAAGGCAAGGTGGTACGCATCCTTCGCGATAAGAATAAAGCGATTGTGGAAGGCGTCAATACAGTATCCAAGCACGAAAAACCAAGTGCCCGTAACCCTCAGGGGGGAATAGTGAAGAAAGAAGCACCGATACATATATCCAACCTGGCACTCCTCGATCCGAAATCCGGAGATCCTACACGAGTAGGTTATGAGGAGCGGGATGGAAAGAAAGTAAGGGTTTCTAAAAAATCCAATGAAGTTATTTAGTTATGGCTTACGTACCCAGATTAAAGCAAGAGTATAAAGAGCGCGTAATTCAGGCGCTCATGGAAGAGTTCAGTTACAAGAACGTAATGCAGGTGCCCAAGCTCAAAAAGATCGTTTTGAGCCGCGGGGTAGGTGCTGCCGTAGCGGATAAGAAACTTATCGACCACGCTGTGGACGAGCTCACCCTGATTACGGGACAGAAGGCAGTATCGACAATGTCCAAGAAAGATGTTGCAGCCTTCAAACTCCGGAAGGGAATGCCCATTGGAGCAAAGGTTACACTGAGGGGTGAACGCATGTATGAGTTCATGGATCGTTTAGTTACTTCAGCACTTCCAAGGGTACGGGATTTCCAGGGTATCAAAGCCACAGGTTTTGATGGCCGCGGGAACTATAACCTGGGTGTTACAGAACAGATCATTTTTCCTGAAGTGAATATCGACAAGATCAACCGGATCAACGGAATGGACATCACTTTTGTGACCTCCGCAGAGACGGATACTGAAGCGAAATCACTTTTAAGCGAATTGGGATTACCCTTTAAAAAGAATTAGTATGGCTAAAGAATCAATGAAGGCCCGTGAGCGTAAAAGGGCAAAAATGATAGCGAAGTATGCGGAGAAGCGCAAGGCCCTAAAAGAGGCCGGCGACTACGAAGCATTGCAGAAATTACCTAAGAACGCCTCTCCGGTGCGTGCGCACAATCGCTGCAAACTCACAGGAAGGCCCAAGGGATATATGCGGACGTTCGGGATATCCAGAGTAATGTTCCGTGAAATGGCCAATAAGGGATTGATTCCCGGTGTTAAAAAAGCAAGCTGGTAATTTCCTAAATACAGTAAAGAAATGTTTACAGATCCAATCGCAGATTATTTGACCCGAATCCGCAACGCGAACAGCGCTGGCCACCGGGTAGTGGAAATTCCTGCCTCCAATTTGAAAAAAGAGATCACCAAGATTCTCTTTGATCAGGGGTACATCCTCAGTTATAAATTTGAAGATACAGGGGCCCAGGGAACCATCAAGATTGCTTTGAAATACGATAAGCTTACCAAGGAGCCTGTAATCCGCAAGATTCAGCGGGTAAGTACACCAGGGCTACGGCAGTATTCCGGCTCCGGTGAATTGCCCCGGGTACTCAATGGTTTGGGAATTGCTATCGTATCTACCTCTCACGGGGTAATGACGGGAAAACAAGCTCAAAGAGATAATGTTGGCGGAGAAGTCCTCTGCTACGTGTATTAATATTAAAGATTCAGCAGCATGTCTAGAATAGGATTAAATCCGATCACCATTCCCGAAGGAGCCACTGTTGAGGTTTCTGACAATATCGTCACTGTAAAGGGAAAACTCGGAGAGCTCCAGCAGGAGTTTTCGCAAGTCGACGTAGTCGTTGAGGAAGGGCAAGTGATCGTAAAGCGACATACTGATCTTAAGTCGCATAAAGCTAAGCACGGTCTGTACAGGTCCCTCATATTTAATATGCTGGAAGGGGTCACTAAGGGATGGACCAAGGAACTGGAACTTGTAGGTGTGGGTTACCGCGCCAGCAACCAGGGCCAAAAGCTGGATCTCGCCCTGGGGATGTCCCACAATATCGTTATGGACATCGCTCCTGAAGTGAAGGTGGAAACGACCTCTGAGAAAGGGAAGAACCCCACGATTAAATTGAGTTCACACGATAAGCAGCTGGTCGGCCAGATCGCGGCCAAAATCCGCTCCTTCAGAAAACCTGAACCCTACAAAGGAAAAGGAATTAAGTTCAAAGGAGAGCAGATTAGAAGAAAAGCAGGTAAATCAGCATAATTAAGGTATTATGGGACTAACGAAGTCTGAAAATAGAAGCAGAATCAGAAGGCGTATCCGAAAGGTTTCCTTTGGAAGCCAGGAGCGGCCTCGTCTATCCGTATTCCGGAGTAATAAGGAGATCTATGCACAGATCATAGACGATACCACTGGTAAGACGCTGGCAGCGGCTTCCTCCAGAGATAAAGCTTTGAGCAAGGTTAAGGGAACCAAATCAGAGCTGGCTGCCGAGGTCGGTAAGGCTTTGGCCAAAAAAGCACTCGATGCGGGAATTGAAACTATTGCCTTTGACCGGGGCGGGTATCAGTACCACGGAAGGGTGAAGTCACTTGCGGATGGCGCCAGAGAAGGCGGATTAAAATTTTAATAGGAATTATGTACGGGAAATACAAAAATGTGGAAATAGTAAAGCCAAGTGGCCTTGAGCTAAAGGACCGTTTGGTGGGCATTCAACGTGTTACCAAGGTAACTAAAGGTGGCCGTGCCTTCGGTTTTTCCGCTATCGTGGTTGTCGGAGATGAGAATGGCGTAGTCGGACACGGACTCGGGAAATCCAAGGAAGTTGCTACAGCGATTGCAAAAGCTGTTGAGGATGCCAAAAAGAATTTGGTACGCATTCCTTTGGATAAAGGAACCCTTCCGCATGAACAAAAAGGAAAATTTGGTGGAGCCCGCGTCTTTGTGAAGCCGGCTTCACATGGTACCGGGGTTATTGCCGGAGGGGCAGTACGGGCCGTACTTGAGGCTGTTGGGGTACAGGATGTACTTTCGAAATCTCAGGGTTCATCTAACCCTCACAACGTTGTAAAGGCTACATTCGATGCCCTTTTACAACTGCGGGATGCCAGTACAGTTGCCAAGCAGCGCGGTATTTCCCTGGACAAAGTTTTTAAAGGATAAGGAAGCAGGACAATGGCAAAAATTATCGTAAAACAGGTTAAAAGCAGTATCAAGCGTTCACAGAAGCAGAAGCGGACTCTGGAGGCTTTGGGACTGAAAGGTATAGGACAGGAAGTGGAGCACGAGAGCACCGCAAGTGTCCTAGGAATGATAGACAAAGTAAAACATCTGGTTTCTACCCAGGAGGCTTAAAAGGATACTCACTATGGATTTAGGGAATTTAAAACCGGCAAAAGGCGCTGTACACAAGGCAGGTAAAACCGTCGGTCGCGGACAGGGGTCCGGTAAAGGTGGCACAGCTACCCGAGGCCACAAAGGTGCGAAATCGCGTTCCGGGTATTCCAAAAAACTCGGGTTCGAAGGAGGGCAAATGCCATTGCAGCGCAGGGTTCCCAAATTCGGATTTACGAACATCAACCGGAAAGATTACAGGGGAATTAACCTGGATACACTTCAGGGTCTCATCGATAACGGAGCCGTTAAAAAGGAGCTGAATCTCGATCAGATGGTGGAGATGCGTCTCGCTCATAAAAATGACCTTGTTAAGATCATGGGGAGAGGAGAATTGAAGTCCCCTCTTAAAATTACAGCACATAAATTTACGGCAACTGCAAAGGCGGCTATTGAAGCTGCGGGTGGAGAGGCTATAAGTGCTTAAGCGAAAGCTTTATGAAGAAATTCTTTGAGATTGTAAATAATATCTGGAAGATCGAGGAGCTGCGGTCACGCATTCTCGTGACCCTTGGTTTGTTGTTGGTATACCGGTTTGGAGCGCAGGTAGTGCTTCCGGGAATCGATACGAGCCAGCTCGCCGAGCTTTCTTCAAATACTGAGCAGGGTATCCTCGGGATTCTCAATGCGTTTACGGGAGGGGCATTCGCCAACGCTTCTGTCTTTGCACTGGGGATTATGCCATATATTTCCGCGTCCATTGTAGTGCAGCTTATGGGAATAGCAATTCCCTATCTGCAAAAATTGGATAAAGAAGGAGAAAGCGGGCGAAAGACAAAAACGCAGATTACACGGTGGCTTACCATTGCGATCTGTATCGTACAGGCTCCGGCTTACCTATACAGCCTTGGCGCCCTTGGCGTACCTGACAGTGCGTTCCTCCTCGGGAAAGGGCTGAATTTTATTGTCCCTTCCGTGATCATCCTTGTCACAGGTTGTGTTTTCGCCATGTGGTTGGGGGAGAAAATTACGGATAAGGGGATCGGGAATGGTATTTCGCTCCTCATTATGATCGGAATCATCGCCACCCTGCCCCAGGCATTTGTTCAGGAAGCCGCTTCCCGTCTCAATGGCAATGGAGGCCCTATGCTGATCCTGGTTGAAGTGATACTCTGGTTTGCCGTGATCCTGGCGAGTGTATTGCTGGTTATGGCGGTTCGCCGTATCCCGGTTCAGTACGCAAGGCGCACAGCTTCGGGTGGATATGAGAAAAACGTCATGGGATCACGTCAGTACATTCCGCTTAAACTCAATGCTTCAGGGGTTATGCCTATCATATTTGCCCAGGCGATCATGTTCGCCCCGGGCCTCTTGGGAAGCTCCTTTAATCATACAACTATCGGGCAATGGATGGAAGTACAGTTCCAGGATATCTTCGGACTGGCTTATAATATTCTTTTTGCCCTGCTTATTATCATATTTACGTATTTCTATACGGCCATTACGGTTCCCACCAATAAAATGGCGGACGATCTCAAACGGAGCGGCGGGTTTATTCCCGGTATTCGTCCCGGCAAAGAAACCGGAGATTTCCTGGATAAGGTAATGTCGCTCATCACCCTGCCAGGGTCGGTATTTCTGGCTTTGCTGGCAGTACTTCCTGCGATAGTGGTGAAATTAATGAATATTCAACCGAGCTGGGCACTCTTTTATGGGGGAACATCCCTGCTCATTATGGTTGGCGTGGCTATTGATACGGTCCAACAGGTGAATGCATACCTGCTTAACCGCCATTACGATGGCCTAATGAAAACAGGTAAAAACAGAAAAGTAGCATAAACTATGGCTAAACAGGCTCCGATAGAACAGGATGGTTCAATCATAGAAGCGCTTTCTAATGCCATGTTCCGCGTGGAGTTGGAGAACGGTCATGTTGTTACCGCCCATATTTCCGGGAAAATGCGGATGCACTACATCAAATTACTCCCCGGAGACAAAGTTAAGCTTGAAATGAGTCCTTACGATTTATCTAAGGCGAGAATTACATATAGATACTAAGAAACCGGATACGATGAAAGTTAGAGCTTCCATAAAGAAAAGAAGTGCCGATTGCAAGATCGTCCGACGCAAAGGACGTTTGTACGTAATCAACAAAAGGAATCCTAGATTTAAACAAAGACAGGGGTAGTTATGGCAAGAATTGCAGGTATTGATATACCAAAACAGAAAAGAGGCGTCATAGCCCTTACCTACATTTACGGTGTTGGGAAAAGCAGGGCTCAGAAAATTCTGGAAAACGCCAAAGTAAGTGAAGATACAAAGGTTTCTGATTGGTCCGATGATGAAATTGGTCGGATTCGGGAAGTGATCGCTGACTTTACTATTGAAGGGGAATTGCGTTCCGAGACCCAACTGAACATCAAGCGACTGATGGATATCGGTTGTTACCGCGGAATTCGCCACAGGGTGGGACTTCCGTTGCGCGGACAACGGACCAAGAACAATTCCCGTACCCGTAAAGGAAAGCGTAAGACAGTTGCTAATAAGAAGAAGGCCACTAAATAATAAGCAGTAGGGCTAAGGCCAAAGCGTTGGGATCTTCCGGATCCCAGACAGCTGACCAGGCCTTACCCAGATTCATAATACTATGGCAAAGACAGGATCAAAATCATCAAAGACAACCAAGAAGCGTAAGGTTATTGTGGAATCCACGGGGGAAGCCCACATCACAGCTTCTTTTAACAATATCATCATTTCCCTTACCAATAAAAAGGGAGATGTTATTTCCTGGTCTTCAGCCGGGAAAATGGGATTCCGCGGATCTAAAAAGAATACTCCCTACGCTGCCCAGGTTGCGGCCGAGGAGTGTTCGAAAATAGCTCATGAAGCGGGTCTGAGAAAAGTAAAGGTATATGTTAAAGGACCGGGTAACGGACGTGAGTCTGCGATTCGGACCATTCACAACGCCGGAATAGAAGTGACTGAGATTATCGATGTTACACCGCTTCCCCATAATGGTTGCCGGCCACCAAAACGTCGTAGAGTTTAATTAAGAATATTAATTTTTCACTGGGGGCGCAGTTACGGTTATCGAAGGATAAGCCTTAATTCATAGCCGCTCTCCCAAAAGAACAGAAGATGGCAAGATATACAGGACCAAAAACAAAAATAGCCCGGAAATTCGGCGAGGCTATCTTTGGGGACGACAAGTCCTTTGAGAAAAAGAATTATCCTCCGGGAATGCACGGGAACGCGCGCAGGAGAGGTAAAAAATCCGAATACGCAATTCAGTTGATGGAGAAGCAAAAGGCCAAATACACCTATGGTATCCTGGAGCGCCAGTTTCGCAACTTATTTGAAAGGGCGAACCGCAGTAAGGGAGTAACCGGTGAGGTGCTTTTGCAGCTTTGTGAGTCGCGCCTGGACAATGTAGTCTACCGTATGGGGATTGCCCCATCACGTCGCGCCGCGCGCCAGCTGGTGAGCCACCGCCATATTACAGTGAACGGGGAAGTCATGAATATTCCTTCCTATTCCCTGAAGCCAGGCGAAGTTGTCGGGGTTCGCGAAAAATCTAAATCCCTTCAGGTGATCGGAGACTCTCTCGCTGCCAACAGCAGTGTGTACGAGTGGATAACCTGGAATGGGGATAAAAAGGAGGGCACTTTTGTCGCTGTTCCCGAAAGGTTGCAGATTCCTGAAAACATCAAGGAACAATTGATTGTCGAGTTATACTCTAAATAAAACAACACAAAACCGATTATGGCATTATTAAATTTTCAGAAGCCCGATAAAGTTATAATGATAGACTCCACGGATTTCGAAGGGAAATTCGAATTCCGCCCTCTGGAGCCCGGTTATGGACTTACAGTCGGGAATGCGCTCAGAAGAGTTTTGTTGGCCTCCCTGGAAGGGTTTGCCATCACCTCTGTCCGCATGGATAAAGTAGATCATGAGTTTTCGGTGATTGAAGGTGTTGTTGAGGATGTTACCGAAATCATTCTTAACCTGAAGCAGGTTAGGTTCAAACGTCAGATTGACGATGTAAACGAAGAAACGGTTTCTATTTCCGTAAGTGGAAAAGACACGATGACCGCAGGAGATTTCCAGAAGTTCATTTCCGGATTCCAGGTGTTGAACCCGGATCTTGTGATCTGCCATATGGATCCGAAGGTTACCATCAATATGGAGATCATCATCGAAAAGGGAAGGGGTTACGTACCTGCAGAGGAAAACAAGAAATCCAATGCACCTATCGGCAGTATCGCCGTAGATTCCATTTTTACTCCGGTTCGAAATGTAAAGTACAGTATCGAGAATTACCGGGTTGAGCAGAAGACCGATTACGAAAAATTGGTCTTTGAGATCTTAACAGATGGCTCTATTCACCCTAAACAAGCCCTGACGGAGGCAGCCAAAGTGCTGATCCACCACTTCATGCTCTTCTCTGATGAGCGGATTACCCTGGAGGCGGATGAAATTGCACAAACGGAAACCTACGATGAGGAATCCCTTCATATGCGTCAATTGTTGAAAACCAAATTGGTAGACATGGACCTTTCGGTTCGGGCATTGAATTGCCTCAAAGCCGCAGAAGTGGATAGCCTGGGTGATTTGGTCGCTTTCAACAAAAACGATCTTATGAAGTTCCGGAATTTTGGTAAAAAATCCCTGACCGAGCTCGAGGAGCTTGTGATCAATAAAGGATTGAATTTTGGAATGGATTTGTCAAAGTATAAACTGGATAAGGATTAAGTAAGGACTATCCCGGTTACAGGGGGTAAAGTATCTTGCGAAACGATATTAAGCGATGAGACACGGAAAGAAAAGCAATCACCTGGGAAGGAAGACGGCACACAGAAGGGCAATGTTGTCCAATATGGCGTGTTCGCTGATTGAGCATAAAAGAATCAATACCACCACAGCCAAGGCCAAAGCCTTAAAGCAGTTTGTGGAGCCTTTGATTACCAAATCCAAGGCGGAGAACAACAAGACGGCGGAAGAGGGAACCCACAACCGCAGAATCGTCTTTAAAAATCTTCGCGACAAACACGCTGTAACTGAACTTTTCGGAACGGTAGCTGAAAAGGTTGGAGACCGCCCGGGAGGTTATACCCGAATCATTAAACTCGGGAACCGCCTCGGTGATAATGCGGATATGGCGATGATAGAGCTTGTAGATTTCAATGAGATCTACAATGCTGACAAGCCGAAGAAGAAAACGACCCGAAGAAGCAGAAGGTCCAAGTCCGGCGGTGCCAATGAGGCTGCTACTGAAGCGGCAGCTCCGACTAAGGATGACGCAGCACCAAAGGCAAAGGCGGAAGCCAAAGCTGAGGAGGCAGCAGAGGCTGCTGCTGAAGCTCCGGAGAAAGTGGTGGAGGAAGTGAAAGAAGAAGTGGCTGATACAGTCACACCGGATACGGCAGGGGAAGCAACTCCCGAAGCTGAAGAGGGAGCTGAAGATTCCGATAAGAAAGAGGGATCTGATGCCTAGAACACAGGTTTTTAAAAGTTATAAACAAGAAAAGGATAGTCCTGAACGGCTATCCTTTTTTTATGTTATTTTGTTACTGAACCTTAAAAAAGGGAAAGATCGCTATGAAGTATAAGGCCAGAAGGAAAGCGTTGATATTGTTGGCTGACGGAACCGTATTTCACGGAAAGTCCGTTGGAGACCAGGAAGGAACCGCATTCGGGGAAGTATGTTTTAATACGGGGATGACGGGATATCAGGAGATTTTTACCGATCCCTCGTATTTCGGGCAGTTGATGGTCACGACCAACGCCCATATCGGGAATTACGGAGCTAAGGAGACCGAAGTGGAATCAGATGGGGTAAAAATATCCGGCCTGATTTGTAAGAACTTCTCTTATGAGTACAGCCGGGCGGATGCAGATTGTAGCCTTCAGGAGTTTCTCGATGCCCACGGACTTTTTTCTATCTCAGATGTGGATACGCGTGCCCTGGTCAGTTATATCAGGGATAATGGTGCTATGAATGCCGTTATTTCAACCCGGGTAAATGAAATGGAAGCTTTAAAGAAGGAACTCGCTGAAATTCCGAGTATGAAGGGCCTGGAGTTGGCCTCCAGTGTCTCTACCAAGACAGCGTATACAGAAGGTGATTCGGACGCTGGCATTCGTATTGCCGCCCTGGATATTGGCATTAAAAAGAATATTCTGAGGAACCTTGCAAAAAGGGGGGCACACATCAAAGTTTTCCCACATAACACCTCTTTTAAGACTATGGAAGCATGGAACCCGGATGGGTACTTTATATCCAACGGTCCGGGAGATCCGGAGCCCTTAAAGGAGGCGGTGGCCACAGCCAAAGAAATTATCGCCAGCGGGAAACCCTTATTCGGTATTTGCCTTGGGCACCAGGTTATCGCCCTTGCCAATGGGGTGAGCACCTATAAAATGCACCATGGGCACAGGGGGATCAATCACCCCGTAATAAACCTAAAAACCGGAAAAGGAGAAATTACTTCGCAAAATCACGGTTTTGCGATAAACCGCGAAGAAACTGAGGCACATCCGGATCTGGAAATTACCCATATCCACCTGAACGATCAAACGGTGGCTGGGATTCGAATGAAGGATAAGAAGGTTTTCTCGGTACAATACCATCCCGAGGCCAGTCCCGGACCCCACGATGCAGAATACCTGTTTGATGCGTTTTTTGAATTGATTGAAGATTCCGTTTCTTCAGATGCCACGGTCTAGCCGTTGGGGTTCCGACGATTCATTTTGAATTAATATAAATCCAAGTTTAGCAAAGCTATTGATATGAGTATAATTTTAGATGTACACGCCCGCCAGATATTTGATTCCAGAGGCAACCCTACCGTAGAGGTTGACGTAATTACAGAAAACGGAGTGCTCGGCCGGGCGGCAGTTCCTTCGGGGGCTTCCACAGGAGTTCACGAGGCTGTGGAGTTACGGGACGGAGGCTCTGATTATATGGGAAAAGGGGTGCTGAAGGCCGTTGAGAATGTCAATTCGTCCATTGCCGAAGCCGTTCGGGGTATGCTCGTTTTCGACCAGAATAAGATCGACCAGACGATGATCGACCTCGACGGAACACCCAATAAGTCAAAATTAGGTGCCAACGCCATCCTCGGGGTTTCCCTGGCGGTGGCCAAGGCTGCTGCAGAGGAAATGGGGATGTCCCTTTTCAGATATGTGGGCGGGGTAAGTGCCAATACACTTCCCGTCCCCATGATGAACATCATCAATGGAGGGTCGCATTCAGATGCCCCGATCGCTTTTCAGGAGTTTATGATCGTGCCGGTTAAAGCAAAGAGTTTTTCTCACGCCCTTAAAATGGGAACGGAAATCTTCCATCACCTTAAAAAAGTGTTACACGACAGGGGTCTGAGCACAGCTGTAGGGGATGAAGGTGGATTTGCTCCTGCCCTGGACGGGACAGAGGATGCCCTGGATACGATTGGAAAAGCTGTTGAAAATGCCGGGTATTCCATGGGGGATGAAGTGATGATTGCCCTGGACTGTGCTGCCGCGGAGTTCTATGAAGATGGCAAATACGTCTACACCAAATTCGAAGGGGACAAGGGCGCCGTGCGCACTTCGGCAGAACAGACCGAGTATCTGGCCAAACTATGTGATCAATACCCCATTATTTCTATCGAGGATGGGATGGACGAAGATGATTGGGAAGGTTGGAAGATGCTTACCGAAAAAGTCGGGAAACGGGTTCAGCTTGTGGGCGATGATCTTTTCGTGACCAATGTCGAGCGACTGGGCCGAGGTATTTCTGAGGGTATTGCCAATTCAATTTTAATTAAAGTCAACCAGATCGGGACACTAACAGAAACCATCGCTGCTGTAAATATGGCAAAAAATGCGGGTTATACCTCTGTGATGTCACACAGATCCGGCGAGACTGAAGACAATACGATAGCCGACCTCGCGGTGGCACTGAATACCGGACAGATTAAAACCGGTTCTGCCTCCCGCAGCGATCGGATCGCAAAGTATAATCAGCTTTTGAGGATCGAGGAGGAATTGGGTTCTGTGGCTTATTTTCCTGGGGAATCCGCCTTTAAGGTGACCCGGTAGTTTTTCTTTTTTCTTAACACTTGAAAAGGCCCTGATCACCGGGCCTTTTTTAATTTTACACTACGGGAGTTTATCAACGTGTTATAATCCATATCTTAGAAGTATGCCCTATCGCTTTCTTTTTGTAGCTGCAGAGAACGACGCCATTGCGGACTGCAAGGCGGGTGGTATGGGTGATGTGGTTCGGGACGTACCGCGGGAGATCGCCGCCCGGGGAGATGAAGTGTCAGTAGTTGTTCCTTCCTATGGTCGTTTACATCAAAAAGGACAGCTTTTGGCGGAAGTTGAATTCTCCTTTGCCGGGGGGGTGTATCGGGCTGAACTTTTTGAAGTGACGCCCAAAAAGGAATTTCCGGGTATCGCGCATTATGTGTTGCACCATCCCGAGATCACAGCGGGGCAGATTGCCCATATGTACCATCACGATCCCGAAGGACCCTTTTACAATGACGCTTTAAAATTTTCAATATTTTGCACGGCTGTGGCCGCGGCGGTGCAGCAGGGGTGTTTTGGAAGCCTGGACGTGATCCACCTGCACGACTGGCACACCAGTCTCCTGCTTTTTCTCAGAGAATTCAGCTCGGATTACCCTGAACTTGGGAAAACACGAATAGTGTACACCATCCACAATCTCGCTATTCAGGGGATTCGCCCCTTGCGCAATAATCCTTCGGCCCTGGAAACCTGGTATCCCGGCTGTGCGTATGACCTCAGCGCCCTGCAGGACCCCAGATATCCGGATTGCATAAACCTTATGGCACTTGGAATCCGAAGGGCTGATGCAGTGCATACCGTTTCCCCTTCCTATATGCAGGACATTCTAAAGCCCAGTGCACCTCCTGAATTTATAGGAGGTGAGGGATTGGAAGCCGATCTTATTGCCGCCAGGGAGGAATCCCGATTGTTTGGAATCCTCAATGGATGCAACTATAAAAACATCCGCACGGCTACCCGAGGCAGGCTCTTCCCCAATACGATTCAGGAGATCTTTCGCTGGTTACAGATGGAGGATAAGAAATACAAGGCTGATTTTCTGGCCCATACCGGGGAAAAGGTTTTTCGGTTGATGGAGAACCCACCTTCTTTTATTTGTACGAGTGTAGCCCGTTTGACCGAACAGAAGTTTTATTTCTTTAAGAATTCACCTCACGTATTGGAGGGTATCCTGGAGAGACTCCGGGAAGTCAATGGGGTGTATATGCTTTTGGGTACCGGGGCCCCTGAATATGAAGAATTTTTTAGAGAAATGAGTTATGCCTTCCCCAACTTTATCTTTACAAATGCCCAGTCTGAGGACCTGATTGATTCCATGTACCTGGAGACCGACCTTTACATCATGCCCAGTCTGTTTGAGCCCTGTGGAATTAGCCAAATGCTTTCTATGCGTAATGGGAATCCGTGTTTTGCACATGCTACCGGGGGCCTTAACGATACTATCCGCCATATGGAAACCGGCTTTCTCTTTGGGGGAGTATCATATGATGCCAAAATAGAGAGTATGGAACGCGTCTTCAAAGAGGTGGTTGAATTGTTTTTTAAAGATCAGGAGGAGTGGCAAAAAATCAGGAAGGCAGCTGAGAAAGAGCGGTTTACCTGGAAGGCGGCTGTAGCTGAATATTACAGCGAGCTTTATCGACTGAAGTAGGCTGGTAAACCAGGTATCGTAGATTTGTTAATAAAGGTTTAAAGGGGGCGTTCCAATTGTTAAGACGGGGGCGTTTGCTTATTTTTACAAGACGTTCAAAAACCTATTATACAATTACATTATGGCACAAAAAGCGAGTATATCATTTGAAGGAAAAACCCATGAATTCCCTGTTGTCCAGGGAACCGAAAATGAGCTGGCGATAGATATTAAAACCCTCCGGTCTGATATGGGATTGATTACCCTCGACCCGGGTTTTAAGAACACAGGTTCTTGCGAGAGTGCCATTACCTTTCTGGACGGAGAACAGGGCATACTCAGATACCGCGGCTATCCCATTGAAGAGTTGGCAGAGAAAGCCGATTTTCTGGAAGTGGCTTATCTCCTGATTTTTGGGGAACTCCCAAATGTTGAGCAACTTGAGAAATTCCATGACGACATAAAGGCCGAGTCCCATGTGGATGAGGAAATGAAAAAAATACTGGATGGATTTCCGAAATCGGCCCATCCCATGGGAGTCTTGTCCTCCCTGACCAGCGCGCTGATCGCTTTTAATCCTTCCTCGGTAGACGTTACCTCAGAAGCAGATTTGTATCACGCTATTGTACGTCTGCTGGCCAAGTTTCCAGTCCTGGTTTCCTGGACGCTTCGCAAAAAAATGGGGCTTCCTCTGGACTATGGCGATGATTCCCTGGGCTATGTTCAGAACATCCATAAAATGATGTTTAAACGTCCCAATCGGGAATATGAGACCAATGATGTTGTGATTGAAGCCCTGGATAAATTGCTTATCCTTCATGGAGATCACGAACAAAACTGTTCCACCTCCACGGTGCGGATTGTAGGGTCCTCCCATGCCGGACTATTCGCCTCAATCTCGGCCGGAATCTCGGCCCTGTGGGGACCGCTTCATGGGGGCGCGAACATGGCAGTGCTTAAAATGCTCGAAGCCATTCAGGAAGATGATGGGGATACTAAAAAGTATATGGCTAAAGCCAAGGATAAAAATGATCCCTTCCGGCTGATGGGATTCGGACATCGGGTCTATAAGAATTTTGATCCGAGGGCCCGGATTATTAAAAAGGCTGCGGATGAGGTGTTGGCAGAACTCGGAGTGGATGATCCTATTTTGAGTATTGCTAAAGGTCTGGAGAAAGAAGCGTTGGAAGATCCGTATTTCGTAGAGCGGAAGTTGTATCCGAATGTGGACTTTTACTCCGGGATCATCTACCGGGCCCTGGGGATTCCGGTCGATATGTTTACCGTAATGTTCGCCCTGGGCCGCCTGCCGGGTTGGATTGCCCAGTATCGTGAAATGCGGCTTAACAATGAGCCGATAGGCCGTCCCCGCCAGGTATATACAGGAGCCAACAAACGTTCATTTGTCCCATTAAATAAGCGTTAGTGTACAGAAAGATATGATGACAAAGGATTCTCCGGTGGGGAATCCTTTTTTGTATCTTACCACCTCCAGAAAAAGGAAATCCTATGTTTAATCTTCAGATTACCGATGAAACCGCTCCTTTAAAATCCGTGGTTTTGGGAACGGCAAAAAGTTCAGGTCCCGTACCGGCCCCGGAAGCAGCCTACGATCCAAAATCCCTGGAACACATCCTGGCGGGTACCTATCCCGAGGAATCAGATATGGTTCGGGAGATGCAGGGCTTTGCCGGAATCCTGGAGAAACACGGGGTTCAGGTATTCCGTCCTGAAATTCTGGAGGACTGTAACCAAATATTTTCCCGCGATATCGCTTTTGTCGTTGACGATAAGCTCGTCGAGGCCAATATCCTGCCCGAGCGGGAAAGGGAATTTGAAGCCATACTGCATGTTTTGGACCATGTGGAAGAAGACCAGGTGATCGTACCCCCGGAAGTCGTTCACGTAGAGGGTGGGGATGTCATGCCCTGGGGGGAATACCTTTTCGTCGGCACATATACGGGTCCCGGGTACCGGGATTTTATCACAGCCCGCACCAATCAGGAAGCGGTGGATTTCCTGGTCGATACTTTTCCAAAGCGCATCGTAAAACCTTTTGAACTGCGAAAATCCAATACAGATGCCCGAAAGAATGCCCTGCACCTGGACTGTTGCTTTCAACCCGTAGGCCGGGATTTAGCCATTATACACAAAGAGAGTTTTCTCGATCCTAAAGAGTACAAATGGCTCGTGGATTATTTCGGGCCTGAAAAAGTCTTTGAAATCACCGAAGAGGAAATGTACCGGATGTTCAGTAACGTCTTTTCGATCTCCCCGGAAGTTGTGGTTTCTGAACGCAGTTTTACCCGATTAAACGACTGGCTCCGATCCCAGGGGCTGACCGTAGAGGAAATCCCGTATCGGGAGGTAGGCAAACAGGGCGGTCTTTTACGGTGCAGTACCCTGCCGTTGGAACGGGGATAAGCCCTCTCGCCCCTTTAAACCAATCTTGCGGTCGTGTGATCGTATTCTTTCTTTTTCTGGATATAGTCCTGTGTGATTTAGCTACATTTACGGCACTTTTTCATTGAGCAATGCAGATAACAAATACCATCCTTATGGTTCGGCCGGTTCGCTTCCGTATGAACGAACAGACAGCGGTCAATAACTTTTTTCAGGAAGATCTGGAACTTCGAAATTCAGAAATCAACCGCCAGGCCCAGGAAGAATTTGATGGCTTCGTCGAAAAGCTTAGGGCTGAAGGAGTTTCTGTAATTGTAGTGGAAGATCGGCTGGAAATGGATACCCCGGATTCCATATTTCCCAATAATTGGGTTTCTTTTCATCAGGATGGCACTGTTGTGGTATACCCCATGTATGCAGAGAATCGCCGCAGGGAACGGAGGGAGGACATTTTTGATATTCTCGAAGAACGGGGGTTTGTCATTCGCCAGATAATAGACTATACCGGGGCAGAACTGGATGGGTTTTTCCTGGAGGGTACAGGGAGTATCCTTATGGACCGGGAGCATCAGAAGGCGTATTGCGCGCTTTCGGCCCGGGCCGACGAAGCGGTATTTATAGAATTCTGCGAGGAATTTGAAGTCACCCCGGTCATCTTTACGGCAAACCAGTCTGTCGATGGTAAAAGGCTGCCCATCTATCACACCAACGTCATGATGTGCCTGGGGGAGGCGTTCGCTGTGATCTGCCTGGATTCCATAGACGATCGGAAAGAACGGAAGAATGTCCTGGATCATCTCAAACGCGATGGCAAGGAGGTCATTGATATCACTGAGGCCCAGATGCACGCCTTTGCCGGAAATATGCTTCAGGTTGCCGGGCGCGATGGCGAACGCCTTTTGGTGATGAGCGCCTCGGCCCATCAATCCCTGACTCCGGATCAGATCAGGCGCCTGGAAAAAACCTCCCGTATTGTCTCAAGCCCCTTGGATACTATTGAAACCTGTGGAGGCGGAAGTGCGCGTTGTATGATGGCGGAGGTGTTTTTACCGACAAAATAGTTTATGTAGCCGTCTTCGGACTGTGTGGTGTTTGCGCTATTTTGGAGATCATCCCCCCGAAAATAAAATAGTGGAAGGGGACGATAGAATACCAGTAAAGGCGTCCCCGAAGCCCGCGGGGTCGAAAAGTCGCTGTTTGGTGCAGGACGTTGTCCTGATCGATTTTAAACTCCAGCCAGGCTTCCCCGGGCAGGCGCATTTCTGCAAAGAGCAGGAGTCGCGCTTTTTCCCGGTCTGCGAGCAATACCCTCCAGAAATCCAGGGAATCCCCCGCAAATATTTTATCGGGATGTGTACGGCCCCGTCTGAGGCCAACCCCACCGCTCATCTTATCGAGAAAACCCCGGATTCTCCAGAGCCAGTTTCCATAGTACCAACCCCGCTCCCCGCCGATGCGCCAAATATTCTCCAGGACAGCCTCCCGATCCTCAATCTTCAACTGTTTTTTATCCGTCAGGACCCCGTATTTGGGAACCTGAATATACTGTTCGAGGTTCTGGTTAAAGCGCCCACTAACCATACTGTCTTTCCAGCTGCTGACTACCAGGTTTTGTTCGATTTTTTCAAAAGCCATATCGATGGCCTCCTCATAGGTGTGGGTTTTAATCCCCAGCATTTCCTGCAGTTTGTTATCCCGTGCCACAACTTCCATTTTCATACTATCGACCAGGTTGATTGCCAGTTTATACGAAGTGGAGGTGACAAAATACAACCAGTAGGAGGAGAGTTTAGGGGTCATGACCGGAACAGTCAGGATCCAGTTCCGGAAACCCCGCACTTTTGCATAGCCTTTGAGCATATCCTTATAGGTGAGAATATCAGGCCCGCCAATATCAAAGGACTGATTATACGTATCGGCCCGTCCCAGGACCCCGGTCAGGAACTGGATCACATCGCGGATCGCAATAGGCTGGGTCCGGGTAAGTACCCATTTCGGGGTAATCATAAAGGGGAGTTTTTCACACAGGTCGCGGATAATTTCAAAGGATGAGCTGCCTGAACCCACTATGATGCCGGCCCGGAGCACGGTCAGGGCAAAAGGGCCTTCGTAGAGGATTTCTTCTACCTTTTTCCGGGAGCTGAGGTGTTTGGATAATTTGTCGTCGTTTACGATCCCACTGAGGTAGATGACCTGGGCGGGTTGAGCTTGTTTCATGTAAACATTGAAATTATGAGCAGCCTGGGCTTCCCTTTTGTCAAAATCCGTGGTCGAAGAACTCATCGAATGGATCAGGTAATATACCACATCATAGTCCGGGGTAAATACGCCCTCTTGGGGAGCATTTAGGAAATCTACTTCTACAATTTCTATTTTCTTCCGGGTCTCCGCATCCACCGAAAGGCGTTTCGCGTCCCGTACGGCGCATACCAGGCGATGTCCCTGCCGCAAAAGTTGTGGCAACAAACGCATACCGATGTATCCGTTGGCTCCGGTAATCAAAATTTTTAAAGGGCGGTTTTCTGATGAATCTATGGCCATATGACTAGAAGTTAGGAGGGCCTTCGGGGGTCTGATCTGCCTTGTAGCCCAGAAGCCTCACAAAAAATTTCTGAATGGCTTTTGTGTCTGCCTGTACCCGGATAAAATGATTGTCTACGTGGACCGAGTACACCCCTATATCTCCTTTGTAGAGGGTCAGTTTATAATAGGGGATAATCAGGCCGTAGGTTTCCAGTAAAGACCTGAAACGGACAATAATCCCTTTGGGCCGCAATTCGATATTACAGCTATCCCGATTATTATCCAGCACCAAAAGGTTGTGGATCTCTATACTGGAACCGGCTATTATGAGTTTTGGCGACCCGATTCCTTTAAGTTCCCATCGCTCCCTAAGCGTAAACGGCTTTCCGACAAGTTCGTCTATTTTGTGCCTGAGTTCCGGGTTGTTGTACGAAACATTAACAAGCATCTGTTGCGGCTTTAGCGTGCTGCGGCCCAGGATGGCAGGTTTTAATACCTGAGAATCTCATTCGCATAACTTTTTATAGTAAAGTTAGCCATTTCGAAGCAATCCCTGAAACCTGCGTTGGTGCTTTAAAATTGCTTAGTTTTGCACCTTTAAATGACGGTTTATGCACCTGGAAAATCTCCTGATTCAAACGGTAAAACAAGGGGTTCAAACCCTTTACGGATCTGCATTGGAAACTGTGGAATTACAGCCGACCCGCAAGGAATTTGCAGGGGATGTGACAGTGGTGGTTTTCCCGATGCTGCGTCAGGTTAAAGGTAACCCGGTAGAAATTGGAAATGCCATAGGGGAGTACCTCCAATCCAGGTTGGGAGAAGTAAGTGGGTACAATACCATAAAGGGGTTCCTGAATCTGGAGATTAGTGATACCTATTACCTTGATTTCTTTAACGACATCCGCTCCGAGGAGGTCTATGGCTATCAGGAGCCTGAATCCAAAGGGGTGGTTATGGTTGAGTATTCTTCCCCCAATACGAATAAACCCCTTCACCTGGGGCATATTCGCAATATCCTGCTGGGGTACTCGGTCTCTGAGATCCTTAAGGCAGCCGGTAATAAGGTCTACAAGACGCAGATCGTCAATGACAGGGGCATTCATATTTGTAAAAGTATGCTCGCCTGGAAGCGCTATGGTAGAGGGGAGACCCCTGAACAAAGTGGTTTAAAGGGCGATAAGCTGGTGGGGAGTTACTACGTTGCCTATAACAACGCCTATAAGGATGAAGTTCTGAGCCTCGTAGCTGAGGGCATGCCGGAGGCAGAGGCAGAAAAAGAGGCGCCCAGTCTGAAAGAAGCCCAGGAATTACTGAGGCGCTGGGAGGCCGGGGATCCTGAAGTGGTGGCCTTATGGAAGATGATGAACGGGTGGGTATACGACGGTTTTGAGCGTACTTACAAAGATCTAGGCGTCGATTTTGACACGTTGTATTACGAGAGTGATACTTATTTGCTCGGAAAGGATGTCGTGGCGGAAGGCCTTGAAAAAGGAGTGTTCTTTAAAAAAGAGGATGGGAGCGTCTGGATTGACCTGACGGAAGACGGACTGGACGAGAAAATAGTGCTTCGTGCGGATGGAACGGCCGTGTATATGACACAGGATATTGGGACAGCCATTCAGCGGGTCACCGACTATCCTGACATTACCGGGATGGTGTATACAGTTGGAAATGAACAGGATTATCATTTCAAGGTCTTGTTCCTGATCTTAAAGAAACTGGGGTATGAGTGGGCGGAAAACCTGTACCACCTGAGTTATGGAATGGTTGATCTGCCCACGGGTAAAATGAAGAGCCGCGAAGGCACCGTAGTGGATGCCGATGACCTCATTCTTGAAATGGACGAAACAGCCCGTCAAATCGCCGAAGAGCACGGCAGGGTAGCTGAATTCTCGGCAGCCGAAAAACAACGGCTTTACCATACCATTGGGCTGGGGGCCCTGAAGTACTATATCCTGAAAGTGGATCCAAAAAAACGCATGTTATTCAATCCTGAAGAATCGGTTGATTTTCAGGGAAACACCGGCCCGTTTATCCAATATACCTATGCCCGGATCCAATCCATTTTGCGCAAGGCCGGGTTTGATTATAGTGAAGCGCTATCCCAGGCTGCACTGGGAGTGCTTGACCCCAGGGAAAAACAGTTGCTGAAGGACCTCGAACAATTCCCGGCTGTTGTAGAAGAAGCGGCCGCACAGTACAGTCCGGCCCTTATTGCGAACTACACCTATGACCTGGTCAAAGACTTTAATTCCTTCTATCAGCAGGTCTCTATCCTGGGGGAGCCGGATGGGGACAAAAAACGATTTCGGGTACAACTTACTGAGAAAGTCGGTTGCGTCATCCGGGATGCCACGGCCCTCCTGGGAATTGATGTTCCCCAGCGCATGTAACTATTAATCGGCAAGGCTTTTATCGATGAGCTCGAGAATAATCTCGATTTCCTCATACAGGGGTTGGTAATGATTTTTTTCGGTAAGCCTCGCTGTCAGAATAAAAATCAGAAGGTGGTTTTCCAGATTGCGGGATTGCAATAAATCCAGATTACTTCTTTTTTCGGGGCTCGCCTTTAAGCCCATTTCCCCGGTGAGTATTCCAGTGTTTTCAAGGATCGCGCGGATGTCGCCTCCTTCCCTCAAGGTGAGCTCCATCACTTCGGACCGCTGTTCCCTGAGGTTTTGCTCTTGCTGGTGAATTTGTTCAAGCCGGGAAGACCAGGTAGTAAGATGGCCGCGGAGGTTCGGATCTGATAAATACTCCAGGCGGCCGGAGTTGAGCATTTCCTGGAGGACAGAGTTGTTGGGGTTGTAGATCATTTCATCGGAAAACGAGTGGAATAACAAGCCCGACAATTCGATTTCATTTAAACCTTTTCCCCCAAGGGCCATTACATTGGCGATTTCACCGGCTTTTTCATAAGTCTCCCGGTTGGCGATCATAAGATTCTCCAATTTTATTCGGCTCCCTTCGAATTCTGCACGGAGTTCGGTCAGATAGAACTGCTCCCTTTTCTTTTCCAGCCGATTGTCGTTCCAGTTGTCCACATAAAGGGCGAGTAGGATCCCCAGCGCAATCAGCACTAACTCCCCCAATCCATAGAGGAAGTACTTCAAAATAGAATTGCCCTTTATGAGGCTTTGACGCAGGTGACGTAGATAAATAAACATATCCCTTTTATGAAAAACCCACACCCAGATATAATCGGGTTCAGGTGCACTCGATCAAAAATAATAGATTTGAGGCATTTGAACGATTCCCGAGCTATCCCTGCCTATTCACTATCGTAATATTTGAAGCCAAATGAGAAGCTATCGCACAAAAAAGGGCTTCCCGTTACAGGAAGCCCTTCTTGCATCAATCATCCGAAAAACAATTACGCTTTTTCGCTGCTATTTCCTGTAGCAGCAACCGCCAGGCTGTATATAACCAGACCGAAACCGATCTTGTTAATGGCGTCACCTATATTGTAGATAACGTCCATGTTTAACCCCCATCCGGCTACGCCTTCGTACCATCCGGGTGTTCCCGCCATATAACCGAGTGGGTAAATGGCCCATCCAACCAGTACGAACCAGCATAAGGTTTTGTGCGCTTTCAGAACTGCACCTCCAGCAGCTTCTGCAAGTTTCTTGGCGGAGCCAAACCAAATGATGTAAACGATGGCAAAGTAAGCGATACCTGAAATCAGCCCCCACAACCAGGCCTGATCGCGATAGACGGCTTCCCCAAAGTACCCGGTAACAAGCATAACGACCGAGAGGAAGATCAGGTTCCACATCAGGGATTTCTTGGCGCCTGCCACCCTAAGGATAAGGAAGAACTCCACACACATTAAAGGAACGGTCAGTACCCAGTCTACATAGCGGAAAAACGTTGGGGATTCCATGTTTACTGCCCAGTAGTCCCGCATGTACCAGTAGTGCACGGCTGC
>CAZEQO010000010.1:24523-27198 GCA_964514365.1 uncultured Robiginitalea sp.
AAAAGTAATCAGGCCGGAAACCAGGATGGAAGTCCTCCACTTCTTGTCGAATGAATTCATTGACAAAAAGAAAAAGGCCGAGGCTGCCATCATGGCCATACACCCGACGAAAAAGGTAAACCCTACATAATCGTCCGTTGCCATTTTGGTAACGAGCGAAAAATTTGAAAAAAGACTCATCATAACAATTAGTTTTAGTAGTTTTGTCTAACGAAAATATTAAAAAATTAAACATAATTGTTTAAATAAAATCATAAAAAATTAAACATTATGAAAAAAGAAGGATGGAAATCTGCGGAGTTAAGAAACGCCATGATGGTCGCGACCTTCTTTTTTCTTTGGCTGGCCATCTTTTTTGGGGAGTCTGTAGAGGAAACCCTGGCCTTCACTTTGATTTTTTCCTTTGGGATACTTCACGGGGCTAATGACCTGGAGATACTCAGGAGGAAGGGCCTGGCGAAGAGGAGGGTGAAATCGGGATGGAAAATGCTTTTGGCCTACGTAGGCTTTGTTCTGGTCAGTGCTCTGCTGTTCTATTTTATGCCCGTGCTGGCACTCCTTATGTTTATTTCCTTTAGTGCCTACCATTTTGGGGAGCAGCACTGGATCAAACGCCAGGGGAAGTATCCCCCGCTTCAAAAACTTCTTTTTGTCACTTATGGCCTTGTTGTGCTTTTCCTTCTTTTTTACGCCCATTCTGCAGACGTGGTTGAGGTTATTCTCGGGATTACAGGAGTATCTATTCCGACGATCTGGTTTACCCGTGTCCTTCTGATAAGCATGGGGCTATTTTTAGGTATTCTTTGTATTAATTTCTACAGAAGTCAATTGGTTCGCTATGCCTTGAGGGAAATCCTCTTACTCGGGTTGTTCTTCATTGTTTTTAATTCGGCTTCACTTTTGTGGGCCTTCGCCATCTACTTTGTGGTGTGGCATTCGATTCCCTCACTGGCAGACCAGCTTCGGTTGCTCTATGGGACGATCAGTTTGAAGAGTGGGTTGCAATACGTCAGGTCCTCGGCGGTCTATTGGGTGGGTGCTCTTGTTACCCTTGCCGTAGCCTTTATGGTTTTAAAGGATAGTGATTATGGATACTTACCCCTGTTCTTTTCTTTCCTGGCAGCTATCACATTTCCACATGTGCTCGTCATTACCCGTTTATATGGTCAGGGAGAAGAAGAATAGACTCTTCCTTACTTCTCGACTAACTGCGCTCAAACCCCATTAAAACAATCCCGAAATATTTCCTTCTTTGTCGATGGAAATTCGTTCAGAGGCAGGGCTGGAGGGCAGCCCGGGCATTCTCAGGATGTTTCCGGCGATCGGGACGATAAACCCCGCACCGGCCGCAATTTCGAATTCCCGGATATGGATATCAAAATTCTCCGGCCGCCCGAGTTTTTTCTCGTCATCGCTGAGGCTCTTCTGGGTTTTCGCCATACACACGGGAAGGTTTCCATACCCCAGAGATTCAAATCTTCTGAGCTGCCGGCTGGCTTTATTGGTCAGTATAACATTCTTGGCCCCGTATATGGTACGACAGATTTTCTCCATCTTGACCCGGGGGGAGTCCTCCAGTTGATAGGTTGGATTAAAAGCATTGCTGCATTGGGAGACTGCCTTTACCACGGTTTCAGCCAGGGCGGCACATCCTTTTCCTCCATCTGTCCATCCATCGCTGAGCTCTATGGGAACGCCCAGAGAGGCGCAGTGATCCATCAACAACTGTCTTTCAGCGTCTGTATCCGTAGTGAAATTATTGAGTGCCACAACCACAGGGATGCCAAAGCTCTGAAGGCTTTTCAAATGCCGCTCCAAATTGGGCAAGCCTGCTCTCAGGGCGCCGGTATCTTCTGTTGTAAGCTCCGCGAGGGGTTTGCCACCGTGGTATTTAAGGGCCCTTATCGTAGCCACGAGAACCACAGCTTTTGGCGATAATCCGGCAGCCCTGCATTTAATATTGAGGAATTTTTCCGCCCCCAGGTCCGCTCCAAAACCCGCCTCGGTTACGACATAATCTGCCAGGCTTAGGCCCATTCGGGTAGCTAGGACAGAATTGGTGCCCTGGGCAATGTTGGCAAAGGGTCCCCCATGAATGATGGCCGGATTTCCTTCCAGGGTTTGTACGAGATTGGGTTTTATGGCATCTTTTAACAGGACGGCCATGGCACCCTCTGCCTTGAGGTCGCGCGCAAATACCGGCTTGCCGTCAAAAGTATCCCCAATATAGATATTGCCACAGCGCTGTTGGAGGTCTTCAAAGTCATTGCTCAAACAAAGGATGGCCATAATCTCCGATGCTGCGGTAATATTAAAACCTGTTTCCCTGGGAATCCCCCCGGCTTTTCCCCCCAGGGCCGCAATAATATTGCGCAACCCCCGGTCGTTCATGTCCATACAGCGCTTCCATAATACAGTCCTTGGATCGATGCCCAGGTTCCCTGTTTTGGCCTGGATGTTATTGTCGATCAAAGCGGCCAGGAGGTTATTGGCCTTTTCCACAGCGTTAAAATCCCCGGTAAAATGCAGGTTGATATCCGCCATGGGAATGACCTGGCTGTGCCCTCCGCCCGCGGCACCCCCCTTGATGCCGAAAACGGGGCCAAGGCTCTGCAAGTATTCGCGGAGCACTCCGCCTCGATCGCCCTGATGAACGACGATTTGCGACGCATCCC
>CAZEQO010000010.1:27208-32815 GCA_964514365.1 uncultured Robiginitalea sp.
ACTGTAAGTGCCTTTTTACCGATGAAATTCAGCCCGTCACCCAGGCCTATGGAAACTGTAGTTTTCCCTTCCCCTGCCGGGGTTGGAGTGATCGCTGTAACCAAAATGAGGTTGCTTTTGGAAACCTGGCCGGAATCGATCAGGCTCAAGGGGAGTTTCGCTTTGTTGCTCCCGTAATATTCCAGGATTTCTTCGGGGATCTCCACTTTGGAAGCAATATCGCGAATGTGTTTTGCCTCAATACTTTGAGCTATTTGCAGGTCGGTCATCAGGTTTTTTTATTACTGTGGTTAGGTGCTAAAATTAAAACGATTTTCCCGTGGCTGTTCAGTGCCATCTCTACCTAAATCTTCCTGGTTTCAGGTACGTCAGGTACCGGCTTTAGGTTCAATCGAGGTAATCCAGGACCAATTGATATTTTTCAGGATGCTTTGTTAATTCATTTTCAGGAAATTCAGGAGCCATGGAGGCATTATACGGGTAACTGCCATCCTCTGAGGCGAGTTTCCGATATCCCTGACTCCATACAAAAAGGGGCTTCCAATCTCCCTTATTCTGCATGTCCTCTATAGTGGCAACGGGCATGTACAGGGGGAGCTTGACCACGGTTGTGTTGGAAAGGGTTTTCCCTTTATCATCAATGATCAGCAGGTTGCATCCCCCGCTGCCACAGACCATGGGATCCATAATGTAAAGCAGGTATTCCGCGGTCTGATAATTGTTGTCCAGGTCGATTTGGAGTTCCATAAAACGCATGTTGTCCAATTGTTCTGCTGTGTATCCGAATTCAAGGACCTCTTTGACTTTCTTAAGGCGGGTCCTGTCCGTTGTATTTACGCTATTTTTCAGGATGTTTTGCCTGTACATTTTCATCTCCTTTTCGTATTGTTCACAGGACACCACGGGCATCTTCAATACCGGTTTCCCCGATCCATCTAGAAAGGCAATCCCATCCGTTCCAAGAGAATAGTCCCGCTGCTCCTCATAGCGTTCACCCTCGGCGAGATACGTGGTTGAGGTCTGCAGCAGATTCTCGTCTTCGCGGTAAATACCTTTGAAGGAGCCACGGGAACCGTCAGTCCCATAGGGCGAAGACAGGTACGTACCCTCGGCGGAACCTCCATCCGCAACGGTAAAGCGCAGGAAAGAATAATTGAAACCCTCCGAACCTGCAATTGTAACGGCAGACTTGCTGACAAAGCAGAATTCTCGCGAATCGACCTTCTCCCCTTTATAGATTTCAGCCTGCGGGTTCGCCGTTTCTTCCGCCGGGGGTACGTCCATGTTTATTTCCGGAATTTCGGCGGATTCCGTTGTTTTCGGATCTCCTTTACATCCTATCAAAGCGGCCAGGGCCAATAAAGTGAGAGATAATCTTGCAGGCATAAATGGGACTATTTTTTTCCAAAAAAACGGGATTGCGGAAATAATAACCAGAATCAGCACGTCAGGTTTATATTCGAAAGACGTCTATAGACAACTTATATATTGTGAACTCCCGTTCCAGTAAAAGTAAATGTAATAAGTTTCAGGAATATATACGAACCCCGTTATGCCAGATCCTCGAGGCGGGCCTGCATTTTCTGATCAAAACTCAGGAACATCAAAAAGTATAAGGGCATCCCGAGAAAGAAAAAAACCAAGGGAGTTTTAAAGGACCGGGCCCCTCCGACCACCTTGTAAAAACGAGATTGCTGGATAAGTGCATTGATGATAAGGGAAATCAACGTCCCGAAAATCAGAAGCAATGCGGTGTATAGCGTCCAATGCGGATCGAAAAAGAAAGAAATTATGATAGCAGTGACAAAAGTGAGGTAACAAAAGAAAACCCTGCGCGAAGACCGCTTAAATGCCAGATAGTGTTTTTGAGCCTTATGAAATGGATCCGCTTTGGAATCCCTGTTGTGAGGGTTCGATTCGTGAATTATACCCCGGCTGCTAAGGATTTGAAGGATTTTGGCTTTTAAATCCTCTGAATCCTGTGACCATGAATTATTTTGGAGCATATTCAGCAATTCTTCATTGCCAAGCGTATGAAGCGCAACTGTTTGAAGCGATTTCATGTCGTGTCCTTGTGGTTGGTTTGAGTGGGTTTTGGTCGGCTAAAAGCTGGTTTTCAGCTTATTAATCCTGCAAAACCAGATGTAAAATACATAAAGGCGCGATGAAGGGGCTTTTTGAGAGGATAAAAAGCCAAAAACCACGATCTACGGCCTAAAAAGCCAAATTTGGTGTTATTCGTCGAAGATACGCAATATCAGTTAGTTATGACAATATCCGAAATCCTCATGGAACCGTCTTTTTAGAGTACTCAGTATGCAGTTGCAGTACGCAGTAATTTTTAAGTACAAAAAGGTCACCTTCAGATTCCCTGCCAACTGCCACTGCCCATTACCAACTTTCTTGCCTAATGCCACTGCCAACCTCTACTGCCAACTGCTACTGCCAACTGAATACTTTTTTTGAACCTTGAACCAAGCCGAGCCCTTATTGAGATGCCGAGTAATATATTTTAAGACCGGGAGATTGCTCTGGATCCGGTGAATCAGGGTTTAAGCTCAGGAATAAGGATGGCCTTTAGTTCTGCCAATTCAGAAGGTTTTGGCGCATTGTAGTTTCTGTAATCCGAAGTGTTATCGATAATCAAATATCGGGGATACCCTTGTCGGATTGAAGTGTCTCTTTTGTTTAAATAAGACCACATTCGCTCTTCAAATGCACGGTCCATCATATAGTGCCAACCGGTCAGGTTGTATTGCTGTATGGCATTTTTCCAAAGCTGTTGGGTATTTGGATGACGCGTTTGGTGCGAAATATAAAGGTATTCGATATCTTTTTGATCTTTCAGGGACTCCTTCAGTCCCGGAAGTTTTTTGAACTCTTTAATGCACGGTGGGCAGGAACTAAACCAAAGGTCCACATACAGTACCTTATTTTTAAAAGGTTCTTCGTTAAACAGGTCTTCCAGGTTTGTATATTCTCCTTCGAGAAACCGGATGTCGGAATCTCCCTGGTAAGATATGTCACGAAAGTAGTCAATCCCGAAGATTAGAATTCCGAAGATTCCGACCCCAAAAACTAGCAGTGCGACTTTTCTGTATTTAGACCACATGGAGTTTATATTCTGAATTGTCAAAGATATGCTCAAGGGCACACCTTTGAAAACAAATTCGGTCAGTGGTTTTTATTGGCAGTTTTTAGTAGCGGCTAACGGTAACATAGAAGTTTTAGATTAAAAGTCTGACGTAACAATTTCAATGTTGGGCAGACAAATGAGATGTCCCCGGGAGCTATTTCCTTACCGGACTTTTCAAATAAATCTAAAAAAAGCATTTATGATATTATCTACAACGCATACCCTGGAGAATCAAAGTATCACAGAATACCTCGGCATCGTTACCGGGGAAACGATTATCGGGGCGAACATCTTCAAGGACTTTTTTGCCGGCATCCGGGATGTCGTTGGGGGCCGGTCGGGGTCCTACGAGCGCGTGCTCAGGGAGGCCAAGGACAATGCCCTTTCCGAAATGGCCGAATATGCCAAGCGCATGGGCGCAGATGCGGTCATCGGAATCGACCTGGACTACGAAACCATTGGATCCAATGGAAGCATGATCATGGTGACGGCATCAGGTACGGCCGTAAAATGTTGATATAATTTTATTTAAAATGGAATCGAGGGGGTGACCGGATTTCTTTCTCAAAGAAATAGGTAATCCCTGTACTTTGGGGTAACTAAACCCTCCTCCCGCAATCACCTATAATTGAGAATAGGGCAGGGGCTTTAAAAATACCCGGGTAATTTGGCTTACGGTATTGGCGTATTCCTCCAGTTTGATGATCCTTTGCCATTCGGGATGGGGTCCGAATTTGGACCACGCTTCAGCCTGGTCGGCCTTGTCCTTAAAAGCCAGCAGATAGGTAAGGCAGGGCATCTGATGTCCTGAAATGTTTTCGCCGAAAAATACCATGGGCAGATCTACTTCCTCGAATATCTCAAACTCACTGTCGTTGAACATTTTTACCTTTCTGCGAAGGGCATCCTCGTTGTAGCTTTCGTAAATCCGCAATTCGAAGAATTCAGAATCCCCGGCGGGTTTTACAAGAGCCGGAAAACCTGTAGCCGAGCGGATAAAACTGCTTTCGTACCTCGTATAGGCGATCTGGTCCTGAGGTGCTTCCAAATAAGGTTTTGCGGCCGCCAGGTATTGCTGGTCCGCCCTGCAACCATCCGTTACTGTCATAACAGACCCCAGATTGTCATATGGGATTAATAAATAGAGCTTTTTAGGCAGGGCCTCTCCAGCCTCTTCAAAGGCACCTACATATTCAACACCCTGTCGGTTCAGGGCCGGGATCAGCGCTTTTTCCAGGTAGGAATGCAGCACCTCGGCAGGTCTGAAGAAATCCAGCTCGTAAACCCGGAGTTCGTAGATTTCGGCCTGGCTGAATGATGGGTTGAAAATGAGTACACCAAAAAGAAAAAGGATCAATCGCTTTAACATGATTTTAATCTGAGGTTGCGTTTCACCGGAAAGATACAATTTATGTGTGTGTCCATCGACAATGGGGGAACAATACTAATTTGCATCGAGATGGCCCCACTGCCAACCCTCAATCGCTACTGTGAACCGAAGACTTTTTTTGAACCTTGAACCTGCCATGTGTCTACTGCAGACTTTTTTTGAATTATGGAGTACACAGATGAATTTCCCTACACCAGTAATCATATTTCAGTTCCTGAAATTAGATTAGCCGGTCAGAAACCGATACTGTTGGTGAATGAGATTTATTTGTACCAAAATATGTACGTATATTTGTACATATATTCAATCCATCATGAAAGCTATAACGATTTCTGCCCTTAGGAAGAACATGAAAAAGTACTTCGATGCCGTATCACACTCTATGGAAGTCATCGTGGTACCTAGAAATAACGAAGAGGAAACCGTAGTAATCATGTCCATTAAAGAATACAATTCACTGAAGGAAACCGAGTACCTCTTGTCCACAGAAGCCAATCGAAGACGGCTTCAAGAATCCCTTGACCAGGCGGGTAGGGGCGACACGGTTTCTTATGAAGCCGACAAATTCAACTTGGGCTCAGAGCAATGACTATAGAATTTACCCGACATGGCTGGGATGATTTTACTTACTGGCTGGAAACTGATTTGGATACCGCCACTAAAATCAGGGAACTGATAAAAGCCATTCAGCGCAATCCCTTTAAAGGCCTGGGTAAACCCGAACCCCTGCGCTTTGGCCTAAAAGGGTACTGGTCAAGACGCATAACTACCGAACATCGACTGGTTTATAAGGTCACCGGCAAAAAAGGAACCGATCAGAAATGTACAATCATTCAGTGCAGGTTTCACTATGATTGAGCGAATAGCGTTTCACACTACCATTCGGTGTTATGTAAATACCGGTAACAACCATTTTATTTCTGCTAACTGCCACTGCCAACTGAATACTAGTTTTACCTTGAACCCCTTCCGAAGTACGCAGTTTACAGTCGCAGTATGCAGTATCTCTGAACGCAAGACGACGCAATCAGGTCTATTTTCTGCCACTGCCTACTGCTACTGCCCACGGCTACTGCCTACT
>CAZEQO010000011.1:0-7254 GCA_964514365.1 uncultured Robiginitalea sp.
TAAAAGATCTTTTAGAAGCTGGGGTGCATTTTGGACACCTCACCCGTAAATGGAATCCCAACATGGCGCCCTACATCTATATGGAGCGCAACGGAATCCACGTTATCAACCTTTATAAAACCGTTGCCAAACTGGACGAGGCTTCGGAAGCGCTCAAGAAAATTGCAGCTTCCGGGAGGAAAATCCTTTTTGTCGCGACTAAAAAACAGGCTAAAGACATTGTGGCCGAAAAAGTGGCCGCAGTGAATATGCCTTACATTACCGAGCGCTGGCCCGGAGGAATGCTGACCAACTTCGTCACCATTCGAAAGGCTGTCAAGAAAATGACTTCTATCGACCGGATGAAAAAAGACGGCACCTTTGATACCCTCTCCAAAAAAGAAAGGTTGCAGGTAGAGCGTCTGAGGGCCAAACTGGAAAAAAACCTGGGTTCTATTTCTGATATGACACGTCTTCCAGGGGCTATTTTTGTAGTGGACACCATGCGGGAACACATCGCGGTTAAGGAAGCTGAAAAGCTGAACATCCCGATTTTTGCTATGGTAGATACGAATTCAGACCCCAAGCCTATCGACTACGTGATTCCTTCGAATGACGATGCTTCGAAGTCCATCGCCATAATTATGACTGAAGTGACCAAGGCGATTGCCGAAGGCCTGGCTGAACGCAAATCTGAAAAAGCAGCCGAGAAGGAAGGAAAATCTTCAGACGCGCCCCAACCTGCGAAAGAAGTCAAAGCAGAGGTGAAAGAGGAACCCAAAGCCACTCCTGAGAAAGAAGTAGTCGTTGCTGTAAAAGAAACCGCAGCTGCAGACGAGCCAAAATCTGAAGCTCCTAAAAAGGAAAAGACAGCCACTACAGATTTCGACCTTACCATTATAGAGGGAATTGGACCTAAAACTGCAGAGGCTCTATTAAATGCAGGTATGAATTCATTTGAGATCCTTTCAGGGGCCGACCCGGAGCGTATCAAAGAAGTTCTTACCGAAGCGAGTTCAAGACTTTCACACCTGGACCCGGGCAGCTGGCCGAAACAGGCCAAAATGGTCGCTGAAGGGAAACTGGAAGAACTCAGAGAATGGCAGGAAAGTGTTAAAGGAGGCATCGAATAAGACCTTTCTGAATTTTATTTAAATGGTTAAACGGAGTCTCAGGATTCCAAATAAAAGTATAAGAACATGGTAAAAATTACCGCAGCTGACGTAAATAAATTACGGAAGAGTACCGGAGCCGGAATGATGGATTGTAAAAATGCCCTGGTGGAAGCCGAAGGCGATTTTGAAAAAGCCGTTGAAATCCTTCGCAAAAAAGGACAAAAAGTAGCGGCAAAGCGCGCCGATCGGGATTCTTCTGAAGGAGCTGCCATTGCGAAAGTGAATGAAGCCAACAACAAAGGAGTTGTTATTTCCCTGAATTGTGAAACAGACTTTGTTGCCAAGAACGAGAGTTTTGTCACCCTGGCAAATGAACTGGCAGAACTGGCGATGAATTACGATTCTAAGGAAGCCTTTTTGGGCGCAGACTTTAACGGCCTGAGTGTTCAGGAGAAACTCCTCGAACAGACAGGAGTTATTGGCGAGAAAATTGAAATCGGTGGATTTGACCACCTGAGCGCCCCTTTTGTAGGGTCCTACATTCACGCCGGAAATAAGATTGCCACCCTTGTAGGCCTTTCTGAAGCTGTTGACAATGCAGCTACAGTAGCCAAGGATATCGCCATGCAGGCTGCAGCTATGAACCCTGTAGCTTTGAATGAGGCGGGCGTTGATCAGGAGACTATCGATAAAGAAATCGAAATTGCCAAAGATCAATTGCGTCAGGAAGGAAAACCGGAAGCCATGCTCGATAAAATTGCAGCGGGTAAACTCAAGCGGTTCTTCAAAGATAATACCCTGGTGAACCAGGACTTTATCAAGGACAGCAAAATGAGTGTTTCCGAGTATGTGAAATCGGCGGCTCCAAACCTGGAAGTGACCAGCTTTGTGCGTGTAGCCCTGGGCTAAGTACTCACAACGTTTTGACTTTTAAAAGCGCCCTGGACCGGGGCGCTTTTTTTATGTCCCCGTTCACAATCCCCTAGTAGCCCTTTTGGCCTCTCATCAATCCAGAAAGGTGGGAAGTGCTCTCATAATTTTGATTATTTTTGTCGGAAATCAAGCCCAATTCCATGCGATATAAAAGGATACTCTTAAAACTCAGCGGGGAAGCCCTGATGGGCGATCAACAATACGGCATTGACCCGGCCAGACTGGATGCCTATGCCGGAGAGATCAAAGAGGTCAGCGATTTGGGAATTGAAGTGGCTATTGTTATCGGAGGCGGCAACATTTTCCGGGGGGTTTCAGGGGCAAGCGAAGGTATGGACCGTGTACAGGGAGACCATATGGGTATGCTGGCTACTATTATCAACGGACTGGCCCTGCAATCTGCCCTTGAGAACAAAGGGGTCGACACGCGTTTACAATCAGCCATTAAAATTAATGAGGTGGCCGAACCCTTTATCCGCCGGCGTGCGATGCGCCACCTGGAAAAAGGCAGGGTTGTTATTTTCGGAGGAGGTACGGGAAATCCCTATTTTACAACCGATTCAGCAGCAGTTCTTCGGGCCATCGAGATAGAAGCCGATGTTATCCTAAAAGGCACCCGGGTAGATGGAATTTACACCAGTGACCCGGAAAAGGACAAATCCGCTACCAAGTTTGATAAAATCACCTTTGAAGATGTACTGCGCAAAGGCCTTAAAGTAATGGACACTACAGCCTTTACCCTCAGTCAGGAAAATGAATTGCCAATTGTCGTTTTTGATATGAATAAACATGGAAATCTAATGCGAATTGTCTCAGGGGAGAATATCGGAACTGTTGTGAACCTCTAAAATCGCATCCTAAATTCCTCATAATTACTGACCTATGAACGAAGAAGTTACTTTTATTCTGGACTCCACAAAAGAGAGTATGCAAAACGCCATTTCCCATCTCGAAAAGGAGTTGGTAAAGATACGTGCAGGGAAAGCCAGCCCATCTATGCTCTCCTCTGTTATGGTAGAATACTATGGCAATATGACTCCCCTGTCTCAAATGTCGAACATCAACACCCCGGACGGCCGCACCCTTTCCGTTCAGCCCTGGGAAAAGCAGATGATCCCCCAGATTGAAACCGCTATCATGAATGCAAACCTCGGTTTTAATCCGATGAATAACGGGGAGATGGTCATTATCAACGTCCCTCCCCTTACAGAGGAAAGGAGGAAACAACTTGTAAAACAGGCAAAGGCTGAAGCTGAAGACGCGAAAGTAAGTATCCGCAGTGCCCGCCAGGAGGCCAATAAGGAAGTTAAAGCTCTTGAGATTTCAGAGGATTTGGAGAAAAACGCCGAAATCGATATCCAGGAACTTACCGATGAGTTCTCAAACAAAGTAGACCGGATTCTCGAGGTGAAGGAAGCCGAAATCATGAAGATATAATTCGGGGAGCCCGATACTTCCACACGGGACCTGGCCATCTGATTAAAAAGCTGAGATATATTGTATGCCCTTAAGGGAGGTGTTAATTGGGCACAGTGGGGATCATTTTCTAACTTAGTCCCCGAATAGAAAACATGGTAGCGAAACTTACACAGGGATTTTGGGACAAGACCGCACGGATTATCCTGAGAAACCGAATTCTGATTCTCCTATTGATCGCTGCTGTCACAATAGGACTCTCAACCCAATGGGAGTATATGCGATTTAGCACCTCAGAGGCGAATCTGCTACCTGACGCACATCCCGAAAACGTACAGTACCAGGAGTTCCTTTCTCAGTTCGGTGATGAAGGCAACACCATTGTAATCGCTGTTCAGGATCCATCGATGGGAGAACCTGAAGTTTTTAACCAATGGAATATCCTCAGTCGCCAGCTTGAAGCCTTCCCTGAAGTAGACTTTGTCCTCTCTACGGAAAATCTGCAACTCCTCCTAAGGGACAGGGAAAAAGACGAGTTTATCCTTAAACCGTGGATGGCTGCCGACAGTGTCGTCAACAAGACAACATTAGATAGCCTGACGACCTTTTTGTTCGAAGACCTGCCGTTCTACGATAAACTGCTATTCAACAAAGAAACCAAAACCATACGCACGATCGTGTATCTGGACAAGGACCTGATCAACACCTCTGTACGTAAAGACTTTGTACTCGGGGATCTCAATACCCTGATCTCCAATTTTGAGAGCATAAGTGGTTTAGACGTCCGTGTTTCCGGGATGCCCTATATCCGGACGATGAATGCGCAAAACATCATAGATGAAATTGGAAAATTTATACTGGCGGCCCTTGGGGTCACTTCACTGATCTTCTTTTTCTTTTTTCGTTCCTTCCGGGCGACATTTATCTCCATATGCGTAGTAATTATTGGGGTTATGTGGGCTTTCGGCACCCTGGGGTTACTGCGGTATGAGATAACTGTACTCACGGCCCTTATCCCGCCCGTTATTATCGTAATCGGGATTCCCAACTGTATTTTTCTAATCAATAAATACCAACAGGAAGTAAAAAAACACGGAAACCAGGCCAAATCCCTGCAACGCGTCATCACGAAAATCGGGAATGCCACCCTGATGACCAATGTAACCACCGCCGCGGGTTTTGCCACTTTCATTATCACTGACAGTAAACTCCTGACCGAGTTCGGGATTGTGGCCTCCCTGAACATTCTGGGGATTTTTATCCTCTCCCTGCTGATCATTCCCATCGTGTATAGTTTTATGCCCCTGCCTAAAACAAAACACCTTAAACATCTGAATAAAAAATGGATCGATGGGTTTGTCAACTGGATGGAACGGATAGTGCGTCATCATCGGATTGCAGTGTATTTTGTCTCGATAGCTTTGTTAGTTGCCAGTGTTATCGGGATCTATCAAATCGAGATTTCAGGCAGCCCCATTGAAGATATGCCCAAAAAAAGTGGGTTTGTAAAAGATATCCGATTTTTCGAATCTGAGTTTGACGGGATTATGCCGGTTGAAATTGTGATAAACACTAACCAGCAGAACGGAGTAATGAAACCCGCCACGCTCAGGCGTATGGACCAACTGGACGCATATATTGAAGAAAACCCGGATCTCTCCCGCCCCATCTCCGTGGTGAATCTGGTAAAGTACTCCAAGCAGGCATTTTACAATGGAATCCCGAAATACTATCAGCTACCAACTTCCCAGGAAAGTAATTTTATTTTGAACATCGCCCGTAAATCAAAAGATAATGGTAACCTGCTTAAGAGTTTTGTGGACTCTACCGGGCAGGTAGGGCGGATGACAACCTTTATGCGGGATGTCAAAACAGATCGGATGGAAGCGATCGAACAGGGATTACTGGATGAGATTGCTAAAATATTCCCTTCAGAAAGGTATAGTGTGTTTCTAACCGGAAAGGCTTTGTTATTTCTGAAAGGAACCAAGTACCTGGTTCGGAATTTATTGATGTCTCTTGGGCTTGCTATTTTATTGATTGCCTTATTTATCGCATATCTCTTCCGTTCCTTCCGTATGATCTTGATCTCCCTGATCCCGAACATACTCCCCTTAATTATTACAGCGGGTATTATGGGCTTCGTTGGGGTCCCCATCAAACCCTCCACCATACTGGTCTTTAGTATAGCGTTTGGGATTTCCGTGGATGACACAATCCACTTTCTTGCCAAATACAGGCAGGAGTTGGCCGCGCATGGGTGGCGCATTCAAAAGTCCGTATATGCCTCTTTGAGGGAAACCGGGGTGAGTATGTTTTACACTTCTATAGTGCTGTTTTTCGGTTTCTCTGTATTTATCATTTCAAATTTCGGTGGAACAGTCGCACTGGGTGCTCTGGTATCTACAACCTTACTTTTTGCGATGCTCGCGAACCTGATTCTGCTGCCTTCCCTCCTGCTCTCCCTGGAAAAAAGTATCGCAAACAGGAAGACGCTCAAAGAGCCTCAAATTGACATTCTCACAGGCGATGCAGATGCCAAAAAAGTGAAAATTCCAAAAGCAGGGGGAACTTCAAAGTAGGTTTTTAAGCCTCAATTTGGGGGAGCAGTTTACTTCAATACTGTATCTTTGACCCGTAAAATCCTAGCGCAACTGCCCTATGTATAAAACAACTGTTAAAGCGGTATTTCAGGAGCCCAAATTGCTTCAGGAACACGAAGTTTCCGGATGGGTACGCACCTTCAGAAGCAACCGATTTATCGCACTGAACGATGGCTCCACTCTGAACAACCTTCAATGCGTCGTCGATTTTGAAACATTGGATTCAGACCTTTTGAAAAGGATAACTACAGGTTCTGCCCTTCGCCTCAGGGGCACCCTGGTGGAAAGCCAGGGCCGGGGACAGCGTTTTGAATTGCAGGTAAGTGCTTTGGAAATCCTTGGGGACGCTGATCCCGAGAAATATCCCATACAACCCAAAAAACACACCATGGAGTTCCTTAGGGAACAAGCGCATTTAAGGATTCGGACGAACACTTTCGGCGCTGTCATGAGGATTCGTTCGGCCGTCTCTTTTGCCGTCCACCAATATTTTACCTCCAACGGATTTTATAATTTTCACGCTCCGATTATCACCGGGTCCGATGCTGAAGGAGCAGGGGAAATGTTCCGTGTAAGTACCCTCGACCCAAAATCCCCCCCGTTATCGGATGATGGGACTGTCGATTTTGGGCAGGACTTTTTCGGAAAGGAAACAAATTTGACGGTATCCGGTCAATTGGAAGCAGAAGCCTACGCCATGGGGCTCGGAAAAGTGTATTCCTTCGGCCCCACATTCAGGGCTGAGAATTCAAACACCTCACGCCACCTTGCGGAGTTTTGGATGATTGAACCGGAAATGGCTTTTTACGACCTGGATGCCAATATGGATCTGGCGGAAGACTTTATTCAAAATGTATTGCGCTATGTTTTAGAGCACTGCATGGAAGACCTGGAATTTCTTGAAAAACGGCTTTTAGATGAGGAAAAATCAAAGCCGCAGGCCGAGCGTTCACAAATGCCCCTTATCGAGAAACTGCGCTTTGTCACCGATCAGCCTTTCAAGCGGGTGACCTACACAGAAGCTATTGAGATCCTGAGAAACAGCAAACCCAATAAAAAGAAGCGATTCACCTATCCGATTGATGCATGGGGAACCGACCTGCAAAGTGAGCACGAGCGGTACCTGGTTGAAAAACACTTCAACTGCCCGGTGATCCTCTTTAATTATCCCGCTAAAATTAAAGCCTTTTATATGCGCCTGAACGAAG
>CAZEQO010000011.1:7264-25578 GCA_964514365.1 uncultured Robiginitalea sp.
AAGAATCAGGGGAATCCCGACATGTCGGGATAGATGAGCATTTTTCAACAGCCTTTCTGGCGAATATTGAACGAGAATTCACGCCGTTGCTGGATTCAGCAGGAAAATTCAAGGAACGCGCCTTAATGAAGACGGAGAAACCGTGCGGGCTATGGACATCCTCTTCCCGGGAATCGGTGAGATCGTGGGTGGATCACAGCGGGAGGAACGCCTCGACGTGCTGCAAGAGAAAATGAAGCAACTGGGGGTGGATGAAAAAGAGCTTTGGTGGTATCTGGATTTGAGAAAATTTGGTACTGTAGTGCACAGTGGATTCGGACTCGGATTTGAGCGCCTGGTCCAATTCGCAACCGGGATGGGCAACATCAGGGATGTCATTCCATTTCCACGAACTCCCCAAAACGCAGAATTTTAAGGGGAAATCCGTAAATTTAAGAAGACCGAACCCGAATTTATTTATGCTCAAGCAACACCTTCAGTTTAAGCTTTCACAAAAGCTGTCTCCCCAGCAGATACAGCTCATGAAACTTATTCAACTGCCTACTCAGGCTTTTGAGCAACGGTTGAAGCAGGAACTTGAAGAAAACCCCGCCCTGGAGGCCGGGCGTCTGGAATCTGAAAATTCAGACGAAGAGTTTCAGGACCCCTACGAGACGGGTAGCGAGAACGAAGTCATCGATACCGAAGACATTAATATCGACGAATACCTGAGTGACGACGAAATTCCTGAGTATCGCACGCGGAGCAGCAATTACGGGGATGAAAACGAAAAACAAATCCCCTATGCCTCGGGCATTTCCTTTAACCAGTACTTGCTCAATCAGCTCAATACCGAATATCTTGACGACGAGCAGTGGCAAATAGCAGAATTCCTTGTGGGCAGTGTGGATGAGAGCGGCTATATCCGTCGATCCATTCCCGATATTTTAGATGATCTGGCCTTTACCCAGAATATATTTACAGACGAGCAGACGATCCTTGAGGTGCTTAAGAAAGTGCAACAGCTGGATCCTCCCGGGGTAGGTGCGCGTTCGCTTAGCGAATGCCTGTTGAATCAGTTAGACCGTAAAGAAGCGACCCCTTCAGTAAAAATCGCCCGGGAAATCCTTGAAAAGTCTTTTGACCACTTTACTAAGAAACACTACAAAAAGCTGATGCAGCGCCACGACATCAGTGAGGAAACCCTCAAGGAAGCCATTCAGGAAATTGAAAAATTAAACCCTAAACCAGGAGGTTCGTACTCCGGCGGAACCAAAATAATTGAACACGTGGTCCCCGATTTTGCCATTCGTATTGTGGATGGGGAGCTGGAGATGAGCCTTAATGGCCGAAATGCCCCGGAACTCCATGTATCCAGGGGGTATTCGGATATGCTCGCCGGGTACAAAAGCGCTAAAGAAAAATCCAGGTCCCAAAAGGACGCTGTAATGTTTATAAAGCAAAAACTGGATGCAGCAAAATGGTTTATAGATGCCATCAAGCAACGGCAGCAGACCCTGTATACCACCATGAATGCTATTATGAATTATCAGGAGGAGTATTTTCTGACCGGGGATGAACGCAATCTTAAACCCATGATTCTCAAGGATATTGCAGATGAGATTGGGATGGATGTCTCCACAGTATCCCGTGTGGCCAACAGCAAATACGTAGATACCCCTTATGGGACTAAACTGATTAAAGAATTCTTCTCCGAATCGGTTAAAAATACGGAGGGGGAAGATGTTTCCACCCGGGAAATCAAGAAGATTCTGGAGACCGTTGTAAACAAAGAAAATAAACGCAAACCCCTCACAGACGATAAGCTCGCCGGAATCCTGAAAGAAAAGGGCTATCCCATCGCCAGAAGGACAGTGGCAAAATACAGGGAACAACTGGGGATTCCTGTTGCCCGGCTGCGAAAAGAAATCTGATGGGCATCCTGAGCAAACTCATAAGTTATTTAATCCACCCGCTGCTGGTGCCTACTATTGGGACCGTATTCTATTTTATGGTCACCCCAAAGTACAGTCCTTCAGAACTTATATTGGGAAACCTCATTCCTATTTTTATCCTTACGGCCCTTATCCCATTGGGAAGTCTTTTGATACTGAATCAGTTTGGGATGATTCGCTCCCGACTGCTCCTGACTTCAGAGGAACGCATTTATCCCCTGTTGATCTTCCTGGCACTCGTGCTGTTGATACTACTTCGTGTCATCCCGAATAACTTCACTGTAGAGCTATACTATTTCTTTATGGGGATTGCCCTTTCTGTTACCTCCTGCCTTTTACTTGCCCTTATGGGGAAAGTAGTGAGTTTACACATGGTGGGTATAGGGACACTGCTGATGTTTGTCGCGATGCTGAGTTTCCATTTTGAAAAGAATATCGTTGCGGCAATCAGTTTGTGTACCCTCTGTACAGGACTACTCGCCTCGGCACGGTTGTACTTAAACCGGCACGGCAGGGCGGCGGTCCTCACGGGATGGCTCATTGGGTTGGTCTCCCAACTTATCCTGATTCGTTTCTGGCTCTAAAAGGCTCAATACACGTGACTGATTACAGGATATAAAAAATAAGCCCCAACCGTAATACGGACATTTCCAGTTGTTGCCCGTCAGGTCCGTTTACGCCATCCTCGAAGAGTGTATTAAGCCCATAATACAAATGCAGGTTAAAGGTGTTGTATCCGACATTCAGGGTGAGGCCATAAGTGAAATTTTCAGTATCCGGGTTGTTAAAGCTGTCGACAAATTCATTTGTGACATATTTGGAACGCGACCCGACAATATATCCAAATTTTGCACCCCCATAAATCCTCCAAAATTTAAAGGTTTCCCGGGTTGAATTACGCCAACGGAATTCCAGGGGAACTTCAATCACATGGGTCTCCAATTTATTTCGCCTGTACGAATCTGCGTCGGTCAGGACGACATATTCAAGGTCAACACCATTTTCCAGGGCTCTTAAATTAGAGTAATAGGAATTGAATCCATACCCAATACCTATCCCCAGCGCAAAGGTGCAGTCCTCATTCAGGGGAAAATCCCTTATAAAGCCACCCTGTAAGCCATAGGACAGTCCATTTTGTGTAACTCCTTCAGGAAAATTCAACAAGAGGTTAAAATTGACTCCGAGATAAAATTGATCCTCCCGGTATCGAGGATTGAGAATCTGACCCAGGGAGTCTCTTACCTCCGGGATTTCAAAGGCCTCCACATCGGTCTCCTGACCCTGGAGGGAAATCAGCGAGAAGGAGAAAAGAAATAGTATCCAATGCTTCATGAAGGGTAATTTCAAAAAAAAAACGCTTCAGATTTTGAAGCGTTTTAAATCAATCTTGTTTGAAAAAATATTATTGCAAGTTTCGGAACGCATCTCCTTCAAATGTAGTATAATTTATTTTCAGTGCATTCACTTCCCGGAGCTGTTGTTTGATATCCGAGATTAAACCCATATTCGCATTTTTATCCACTTTCAGAGCCGTTGTCAAAACGTTCTGTAATTCCTGGGGCTTCTTGGCCCGTTCTTGCAGGATATAATCTCCCACCTCAGAAACATTCGCAAACTTATCGTTCAATTGGATTTTCGGTTCAGAACCAAAGACCTTTTGATATTGACTCGTCGGTTTTCCAACGTAGATGTAGATAACCCGGTCCTTCTTCTCCAGTTTCTTAATCTCACTGGCATTCGGCAGGATATTCTCAACCATCAGGGAACTATCCTTCATAACCGTTACGGTCATAAAAAAGAACAGGAGCATAAAAACAATATCGGGCAATGATGCCGTGGATACTGCCGGTAAATCTCCGTCCTTCTTTTTATTAAACTTGGCCATGGATAACGTATTAGTTAGTACTTGTCTGTGCCTCAGAGAGCTTCTGAGGAAACAAGTCCTGAATTTGTTTTACTTTATCTTTTAATTCATCCCGAACTGACGAAGGAGTTTCCGGATTGAGATACTCAGCTTCCATCTCTGTGAAATTCCGGTTGAAAAGCCGTTGGGACTCCCTGTTTCTCAATTCGTTGTAGGCACCCACAAGCTCATTCTGTACGGTGATGTAGGTCGAATACTTGGTTTCCCGGTCATTCTTAAGGGAAATAATAGCTTTAGTAGGATTATCCGAAGAGCTTTCATCACGCGCACCCTTACAATAATTACAGCTGCCGTCTCCTCCGTTATCGAGGAAATCCATGGCTGCCTTTCTAAGGGATTTCAAGTCCAAAAGCTCTTCTTCAACCAGTAACTGACCATTCTTATTGATGTTAACCGTAAAGATGTTCTTTTGCTTTATGACAACATTTTCATCTGGCGGCTCCATGGGCGGAAGCATACGGTCCAGCCCTGCATCTGTCTCAATGGTCGTCGTAACCAGGAAAAATATCAACAACAGGAAGGCGATATCCGCCATGGATCCTGCATTTACTTCCGGTGGTCCTCCTCTTCTGGGCATAGTCCTAAACTATTAAATAATTACTTAAACATTTTCTTAACGCCTCCCCAAATCATCGAGCCAATAGCAATGATGACCAAAAGGAAAAATACGTTTAATCCGGTTCCGATATTTTTAACCACACTTTCTGTCGTGTTTACACCGCGATCAGCCATGGTTTCTACCGTACCATCCGCTCCGTTAGAGAGTACATAGGAAAGGCCTATCACAACGATAAATGCAGCCAGTCCGATGAGGGTTTTTTTCAATCCCTGGGGGTTGGCAAACATATGTTTGAGCCCAAAAAAGACACTAAACAATACAGCCAAGCCCAATAGGAGGTACATAATCATGAACATCCAATGTACGGCTCCGCTTTCCACTGCCTCGCCAACAGGGGCATCAGAACTCGGTAACTGCAGCCATAATATAAAGGCTGCTGCTCCCAGAACTGCCAATGCAATTTTTACAATCTTATTCAAATTCATAAAATGGGTCTTAAGGTCCGACTTATTTCTTGTGATCCACCAGCATGTCGATCAGTGTGATCGAAGAATCTTCCATATCATTTACAATACTGTCAATCTTAGCAATGATATAGTTGTAGAAAATCTGAAGGATAATGGCCGTAATCAGACCGAATACTGTCGTCAGAAGTGCCACCTGAATATCCCCGGCAATAAGGGATGCACTAAGGTTACCCACAGCGCTAATTTTCTGGAATGCCTGAATCATACCGATTACAGTTCCCATGAACCCAAGCATGGGCGCAATTGCGATAAAGAGGGATAACCAGGATACGTTCTTCTCCAACTGTCCCATTTGTACCCCACCATAAGCAACAACTGCTTTTTCAGCAGCTTCGATGCTGTCTCCGGCACGGTCAAGTCCCTGGTAGTAAATAGAGGCAACCGGTCCGCGTGTATTTCTACAAACTTCTTTTGCGGCTTCAATCCCTCCGGAAGCAAGTGCATCCTCAACAGACTGCTTGAGTTTTGTAGAATTGGTGCTTGCCAGGTTCAGATAAATAATCCGCTCAATAGCTACCGCGAGTCCGAGAATCAAACACAAGAGTACAATTCCCATAAATCCGGCACCTCCCTGGATAAATTGCTCTTTAAGAACTTGGGTGAAACCGCGATCCTCAGCAGCCGCAGCCGCCTCATCCTGAAGCATAAGAGTCGCTGTGGCCAGGGTTGAAGACATATTCGAAGGAATGACATTCGCATTTGCGCTTACCGTATTTGCACTGAGGACAAATAGCCCAGCCATGGCCAGGATGGAGAATAATTTTTTCATTTTTTCAAACTTAAATTTAGATTAGTTATAGGGCTAAAGATATAAAAAAAATAGAACTAAAAAATTTAATTAAACCTTCCTTTACTCAGGAAAACATAAAAAAAACCGGGCATTTGAATCAAATAAGACAAGGTTCATACTTTTCCTTGAATAATTCGCAACTCAGTCCTTAGTTCTGCAGAGAGGAAGGGATTCGAACCCTCGATGCACTTTTGGTGCATACACACTTTCCAGGCGTGCGCCTTCGACCACTCGGCCACCTCTCTAAGTTACCCGAAAAACGGGGAGCCCAAGAAACAAAAAAAAAGGGATTATATAAAATTAAACCGGGAAATTTAAGTCATTTCTCCCCTGAGTGAGGTCTCAAAAATTGTTTTAAACGACTTAGACGAGACATCCCTTCCCAACATATACATAAGTTTGGTAAGGGCTGCTTCCGTGGTAATATCTTTGCCATCTATGATCCCCATTTCCGCCAAAGCAGCACTGGTAGCGTATTTCCCCATAAGTACACTTCCCCCCGGACACTGTGTGACATTGACAATTTGCAGACCCCGGTCCACGGCTTTCTGGAGTTCTTCGATGAACCAGGATTCCGTGCTCGCATTTCCGGCCCCATAGGACTCCAGGACCAGGGCTTTCATTTCAGGATTCCCCAAAAGTCCATGTACCCATGACGGGTGAATACCCGGAAATAATTTTAGCAGGCCGATGCGGTTGTCCAGGTCGGTATGTGTGCGAAGTCTTTTATGGGATTCAGATCGCCAGAGGTATTCCCGTTTAATTCTCAAATGGACTCCCGAAATGCCCAGGGTCGGATAGTTCGGGGAATCAAATGCCTGAAACTGTTCGGCACTCATCTTGGTGGTTCGGTTTGCGCGGTAGAGTTTGTTTTCAAAATACAGGCAAACCTCCTGAACTACCGGGCGACCCTCATGGTTCAGGGCGGCGATCTGAACCGAGGTAATCAAATTTTCCTTCGCATCCGTACGCAGGTCCCCAATAGGGAGTTGAGATCCTGTAAAGACAACGGGTTTGGAGAGGTTTTCCAGGAGGAAACTCAAGGCAGAGGCCGTATAACTCATGGTATCGCTCCCGTGTAAAATGACAAAACCATTATAGGAATTGTAGTGTTTTCCGATCAGGCCCACAAGCAGTTTCCAATGCCCGGTGTTCATGTCTGAAGAGTCAATCGGATTGGGAAATGATATGGTTTCGATTTCACATTCTAACTGATAAAGTTCCGGGATCTGCTCCAACAGCTTCCCAAAATCAAAGGCTTTCAGTTGCCCGGTTGCGTAATCCTGTACCATTCCAATGGTGCCACCGGTGTAGATCAGGAGTATTTTTGGTGATTCTTTCACGCCTCAGTCATTCATTTATAGGGTTGCCAGGAGCTCTCAGCCTCCAAAAACTGCTTTGGCATTTGCCGTGGTTATAGCTGCAATTTCAGCTTCCGATATCTGGTAGATTTCAGCCAGGCGACGGGAAACACTCCGAATATAGGAACTTTCGTTCCGTTTTCCCCGATAGGGCACCGGAGCCAGGTAAGGCGCATCGGTCTCCAGAACGATATGCCTTAAAGGAATATGTTGTAAAAACTTATCTATACCCCCGTTTTTAAAAGTGACCACTCCCCCAATTCCGAGTTTCATATTCAAAGAAACGGCATGTCTGGCCTGGACTTCTGTTCCAGTAAAACAATGGAATATTCCGAAAAGCCGATCATCTTTTTCTTCCTCGAGGACTTCAAATATCTCGTCAAAAGCCTCCCGGCAGTGAATAACGATTGGAAGTCCGAATTGCTTTGCCAAACCAATTTGATAACGGAAAGCCAGGATCTGCTCTTTCAGCAAAGACTTATCCCAATACAGATCAATACCGATCTCTCCAACGGCTACATACGAGCCGGTTCGGAGTTCCGATTCCACCCATTCGAGTTCCTTTCTGAATTCCTTCCCTACGTGGGTAGGATGCAGACCGGCCATCAATGACATGCGAGCCGGATAGGCGTCTTTAAGGGCCTTCATAGCAGGCGTGTAGGACGAATCAATAGCCGGTAGGAAAAAGTGATCCACTCCGGCCTCCAGGGCCCGCTGAATCATTTCATCCCGGTCTTCATCAAAGGCCTCCGCATACAAATGGGCGTGGGTATCGATTAACTGCATAGGACAAAAATAGGGTTATCTTTGGCAAAAAAAATGCATGGCTTCCCTTAAAAAGTTTCTCAGGCAAAAAGGATTTGTCCCTGTAAAACTATCCCGTACCCAGACCGATCATTTTGAAGTGAAAGCCACTTTGAACGGGAAATCTGGAAGTTTTATATTGGATACCGGGGCTTCTAATACCTGTTTGGCTCTGGACGCAGCAGAACGCTTTGGATTAATTTCCGAACCTTCAGATATCCTGGCAGCCGGTGCCGGGTCCAGTGAAATGGAAGCGCGGATTTCCAGGGGAAATTCTTTTGAAATCGGAGGTTGGAAAAAGAAAAAACTCAGGGTGGTCCTCCTGGACCTGAGTCATGTGAATTTTGCCCTGACCTCCCGGGAATCGGAGGCTGTAGATGGCATTATAGGGGCAGACGTCCTTCGAAAGGGAAAGGCTGTGATCGATTATAAAAAGAAGACGCTCTTTCTTAAGAAATAATCAGATGTCGTTTAAAAGGAAAAAATAGTCCGAGACCCAAAAAGATTAAAGGTAAAAACCAAGACTATAGAACTCTATAGGTACCTTTTCTGCTTGATACCAGACGTGGATCTCTATTGTCCTTAAAGATTTGATTTTGAAGGTCCCAATTTCCAATCCAAAAAAATGATCTATATCAGTTCGGGCGGTGGGCAATGCAATCCGTATACCGTTTGTGACAAGTTTCTGAATCTGAGCTAATTTTAAAAGGCTTGTCAAGTGTCAACTTCGTCCTTTAGAATGATATAGATCATTTCCCAACCCGAAACAGATTTATAGTTTTATAGCTTGCTGTTTAACCTTCCTTATGTAATATGCGAAAATTACTAATCCTCCTTTCTGCTTTAATTTTCCTCAGCGGATTACAATCCTGTACTGCTGACGAAGATGTCTACATCATCATTGATGATCCGGATGAATTGGGAGAATCCCTTTCCGAAAGACTTGAAATCCTATACGGCTCTACATCCATTCTTTTATTGCCTGACAGTCGTGACTATGAAAGCATTCCCAGTGATGCTAAAAATCCATTATCTGAATCAAAGGTTTTACTCGGCAAGTTACTTTTCCATGAAACTGCATTAGGTCTCGATCCGGTTCGTTCTCAAGGCATGCAAACATATTCCTGTGCCAGTTGTCATCATGCCAATGCCGGCTTCCAAAGTGGCCTTAAGCAAGGAATTGGTGAAGGAGGATCTGGATTTGGCCTATTTGGAGAAAGCCGGGTCCCAGACAATTCATACATCCTTATGGAATTGGATGTTCAACCGATTCGAACCCCGACTATATTAAATACTGCATATCAGGAAGTCATGTTGTGGAATGGACAGTTTGGAGCAACAGGAGTTAATGAAGGAACCGAAGAATTTTGGGATGCAGATACCCCAAAAGAAAAAAATAACCTTGGCTTTCAGGGTGTTGAGACTCAGGCAATCGCTGGCCTTGGTGTTCACCGATTGAGATGTGACCCGGAAATGATCGAAAATATGCCCGAGTATAAAGAATTGTTTGACCAGGCTTTTAGCGATTTCAATCCTTCCGAACGGTATTCGGATATTAATGCCGCCAAAGCTATTGCGGCTTACGAAAGAACTGTTTTACCGAACCAGGCCCCATTTCAGCAGTGGCTTAAAGGGGATGGTAAAGCCATGAATGAAGAACAGATCGAGGGAGCCCTTTTATTTTTCGGGAAGGCAGAATGCTATCAATGCCACTCCGGACCAGCCCTGAACAGCATGACTTTTCATGCCTTAGGGATGAATGATTTTGTTACCGGCGATGTTATTGGTGTTGTAGATGAAGCCACAAAACAAGGAAGGGGTGGTTTTACGAAGCGTTCTTCAGACATGTATGCGTTTAAAACACCGACTATTTACAATCTAAAAGGCATTAACTTTCTGGGGCATGGAGGAAGTTTTTCATCCGTCAAGGAAATCATCCAGTATAAAAACGATGGAAAACCGGAAAACAAAGAGGTTCCTCAGAGCAGCCTTTCAACTCATTTTTATCCCCTAGGACTCAGTGATACAGAGCTGCGAATGCTAACTGCCTTTGTTGAAGACGCCTTATTTGACCCAAATTTGGAGCGGTATGTCCCCGATACCCTCCCATCAGGATTTTGCTTTCCTGTTTCGGATCCCGTTTCACGCGAGCAACTGGGATGTAATTAAAATACATCAACCTTAGGCTATAATAAAACCCGGTGATTACTACCGGGTTTTTTATTTTTATCCAGGATGACCTAAAGCTCGAGGGCTTTTTCAACGGCCCCGTCCATAAGATGTTCCACAGGGTTTTCAATAGCTTCCTTGACGGCTACCAGAAAACCGACAGATTCCTTACCGTCAATAATCCGGTGATCGTAAGACAAGGCTACGTACATTACAGGTGCAACTACAATAGCCCCATCCTTAACTACGGGGCGTTCCACGATGTTGTGCATCCCGAGGATGCCGCTTTGAGGGGGGTTGATAATTGGAGTTGATAACATGGACCCGAAAACGCCACCGTTTGAAATCGTAAACGTACCCCCCGTCATTTCGTCTACGGTAATCTCACCGTCCCGCGCCCGGATCGCCAGACGCTTTACTTCGGCTTCCACACCCCTGAAGGTAAGGTTCTCGGCATTGCGTATTACAGGTACCATCAGGCCTTTTGGCCCGGAGACTGCAATACTGATATCACAAAAGTCATAGGTGATCATCTCCTTCCCATCGATCATGGAATTTACCGCCGGATACATTTGGAGTGCGCGTATGACTGCTTTGGTAAAAAAGGACATAAAGCCCAGGCTTACACCGTGCTTTTCCTTAAACACCTCCTTGTATTTTGCCCGCAGTTCAAATACAGCGGTCATATCCACCTCGTTAAATGTCGTTAACATGGCGGTTTCGTTCTTTGCAGAAACCAGGCGTTCGGCAACTTTTCTCCTGAGCATGGAAAGCTTGCTCCGGCTCTCGCTCCTGGATCCGCCTCCCGGAGTACCCATAGAAGGTACCGCGCTGACTGCGTCTTCCTTGAGGATGCGTCCGTCTTTTCCCGTGCCCTTTACCTGGGCAGGGTCAACACCTTTTTCTTCGAGGATTTTTCGGGCCGCAGGAGAAGGGGTTCCCGTGGCATGCGTCGCCGGTTGTGATTTCTTTTCTTCCGGAGCCTTGGGGGGATCCGCCGGTTTTTCGGAAGCTTTTTCAGCCTCAGGCTCTGCATCCCCTTCGGGTTTAGACGCACTGGTATCGATAAGGCAGACCACCTCGCCAACACCTACGGCGTCGCCTTCTTCGGCCTTCAGGGTAATGGTACCGCTGGCCTCGGCAGGGAGTTCCAGTGTCGCTTTGTCCGAGTCTACCTCGGCAATGGCCTGGTCCTTTTCCACATAGTCTCCGTCACTTACCAACCATTCGGCAATCTCAACCTCTGTTATAGATTCCCCCGGAGAGGGAACTTTCATCTCTAAAATCATGCAGTGCAGTATTTAGTGTATTAATCGATACGTTTGATAAAATCTTCTTTTACAGGTATGTATTCTTCTCGGGGCGCTCCATTGACCAATATTCGACTGAATACCAATCGCGCACCTGTCGCCTTGTGAATGTCGCGGGTATTCTGCAGTTGCAAATGCAGATGGGGCTCCGTGCTGTTCCCGGAATTCCCACATTTTGCAAGCACCTGACCCTTTCGCACTTTGTCCCCTTTTCCCACAGCCAGTGAGCCCTCCTTTAAATGGCACATAAGGATAAACTCCCCCATTGCCGTTTTCAGTACGAGGGTGTTCCCCGTAAGCTGTATTGGATTTGTTTCCCCGGGTACGTTATCCGGAACTCCATCTACTGCCATGACTACGGTGGCGTCGCAGGGCGCCAGAATTTCAGCACCAAAGGCGAAATAACTCTCATTATCAAGGGGATTCCCCCTGAAAGAAGCCCCGTCCGCAACCTTAAGGATGTCGTAGGCAAATTTTTGATTGACATCAGCCATATGATAATTCAAAGCTTCCGTCTCCCCTCCCCAATACACAAACCATTCGCCGTGGAAAGGCAGGTCCATGGGAGTAAGATTTCGCTTGAGGATTGCTGCGGAATCGCTATCCCCAGGAACTTCCCTAAACCGCGAAGCCTTATCTTGAGCACATATGGGCACAAGGATTAGGCAAACGAAAATAAGGCAGAAGTATCTCATTTGGCCTTTGTCGTTTTCAGCGTCGTCAGGGATTGGTTGTCTTTTTCCTTGTCAAAAACGTAATCGATAACCTGCTGATGCCGCAATTTGGAACGGACCGCACTACCCGCCGCAGGGGAGGCATAAAATCTGCGGGAGGCTACACGAAACTGGCGGGCATCCGGGAAGTGCATTAACAAATGACTCCAGGCTCCCATATTTCTGGGCTCTTCCTGTGCCCAGACGATATCATCCGCATTTTTATATTTGGAAAGGATCTCCCGAATCTGTTCACTGGGCACGGGGAAAAGCTGTTCCAGACGCACCAAAGCGACGTCATCCCTTTGGAGTTCCTCCCGCGCAGCGAGAAGATCGTAATAGAACTTCCCGGTACAGAAAACCAGTGATTTTACCTGGTCTTTACGCACCTGGCTATCATCGATAACTTCCTGAAAACTTCCCTCTGCAAAATCAGCTACAGTAGAAACGCATTTGGGGTGTCGCAGCAAACTTTTTGGAGTAAAGACAATCAGGGGTTTGCGATACTTTACAAGCATCTGACGCCTCAGCAGGTGGAATAAACTCGCAGGCGTGCTGCAATCGGCCACAAACATATTGTCGCGGGCACAGAGTTGCAGGTAGCGCTCCATACGGGCAGAGGAGTGCTCCGCCCCCTGTCCTTCATAGCCGTGGGGGAGCAACATCACCAGGCCATTTTGCAATTTCCATTTATCTTCGGCAGAGGATATATACTGATCAATAATGATCTGGGCCCCATTGCTGAAATCCCCGAATTGGGCTTCCCAGATGGTAAGGGTATTCGGACTTGCCATGGCATATCCGTAGTCGAAGCCGAGGACCCCGTATTCCGAAAGCAGTGAATTATAAATCTGGAATCGACCCTGTTTTTCTTTTATCTGATTTAACAAAAGGATTTCCTCTTCGCTATCATCAACCTTGACTACTGCATGCCGATGAGAAAAAGTTCCGCGTTCCACATCCTGACCGGTCATACGTACATCATATCCCTGATCCAGTAGCGACCCATATGCCAGAAGCTCGCCCATGGCCCAGTCCAGGGTGTCAGTTTCAAAAAACATCTTGCGCCGATCACCGATCAGACGTTCAATTTTTCTAAGGAATTTTTTTCCCTCAGGCAGTTCTGAAATAGCTTTGGCGATGACCTCAAGTCGCTCCCTCGGGACCGACGTATCTACGCGGTTCATCATTACTTCTTCTTTCACGCGCTCAAAACCACTCCACTCATCCTGCATGAACGGCTTGATAACAGTCCGCTCTTCCTTGCGGCTATCTTCCAATTCTACTTCAAGGCTCTCTTTGTATTTCTTCTCCAGCCCCTGAACATACTTGTCGTCAATAACGCCCTCAGCGATCAGTTTTTCCGCATAGATATCCCTCGGATTCTTATGGGCGGAGATCATTTTATACAGTTTGGGCTGTGTAAATCGGGGCTCATCCCCTTCATTGTGCCCGTATTTGCGATATCCGAGCAAATCCAGAAAAACATCACTGCGAAAACGCATGCGATATTCCAGTGCAAAAAGGGAGGCGTGGACTACGGATTCCGCATCATCTGCATTTATGTGTAATACAGGAGACAAAGTAACTTTGCCTACATCCGTACAATAGGTAGAGGTTCTTCCGTCCAGATAATTCGTGGTAAAACCGATTTGATTATTGACTACAATGTGGATGGTACCGTCCGTACGATACCCGTCAAGCCCTGCCATCTGTACGACTTCATAAACGACACCCTGGGCGGCAATTGCGGCGTCCCCATGAACGAGTATGGGAAGGACCTTAGAAAAATCTTCAGGATAATGCATGTCTTGTTTGGCCCTGGCAATGCCCTCGACAACGGGCCCGACAGCTTCCAGGTGAGAAGGGTTCGGGGCGATATTCATATTGATGAGCTCCCCGGAGTCCGTCCGGCGTTCAGAGGTCCACCCGAGATGGTATTTTACATCCCCATCGAAGATTTCCTGTTCGTAATCCTTCCCATCAAATTCACTAAAGATATCCCGTGCCGCTTTTCCAAAAATGTTGGTCAATACGTTGAGTCGCCCCCTGTGGGCCATCCCCATCGTAAACTGGCGAACCCCGAGTTCCGCAGCCCGCTCGACTATGGCGTCAAGGGCCGGGATCAGGCTTTCATTCCCTTCGAGGGAGAAACGCTTCTGCCCGACGTATTTGGTGTGTAGAAAATTCTCAAACGACACCGCCTCATTCAGCTTAAAGAGGATGTGCTTCTTTTGGTCAGCCGTAAAGTCGGGGTGGTTGTCATTTACGTTGAGCCAGTCCTGTATCCAGGCGACACGCTCCGGCTTGCGGATGTACATATACTCCACTCCAATGGCATCGCAATATATCCGTTGCAAGTGCTGGATAATCCCGGCCAACGTGCTGGGTCCAATGCCGAGGACTTCCCCTGCGCTAAAGACCGTGTCCAGGTCCGATGGTTCCAGGCCAAAGTTTTCAATTCCGAGTTTGGGCGAATACTTTCTTCGTTCACGAACCGGGTTGGTCTGTGTAAACAAATGCCCCCGGGAACGATAACCATCGATAAGCCGGATCACCTGAAACTCCTTTTGCATGGATTGGGGCATCTCATGTGAGGCACCTCCCCCGGTATGAACCAATCCCTGTTGAGAATCAATACCTATTTCTTCCAGGGCACTCTCCATTCCAAAATCAAATCCCTGGAAAAAAGCCCGCCAACTGGGCTCCACCCTGTCCGGGTTTTCGAGATACTGATCGTACAGGTCTGAAAAAAAAGCGGTGTGAGCCGCGTTTAAAAAGGAATACTTATCCATTAAAAGTTTTGCTTTGGCGCTACAAAATTAAGTGAATAAAAATACAACATTCAAGACTTATTACCTTAATTTAGAGATAAATCATTCATGTTGAATTAAAAACCCTGAAGATCGAGGCAAACACCATTTTAATTCTAATTTTATGAATTGAGATGAAAATTATACTAAAAATGAAAAATTTATTTATTGTATTCTTTTTTTTAGTCACTTATTGCTCATCGTATGCCCAAACAATTGGCGATAAAAACCCCATGCTCACGGATAGATTTTTAGCCAGGGCAGCATTATTTGTGCCTTCAAGAGCGTTCCAGGTAGGCGTAAATGGAAGTATTGACACTGAAAATACCGGGGATATAGATTTTGATGAAACCTTTGGCCTGGACGGGACTCAAGTCACCCTTAATCTGGATTTTATGTGGAGATTCTCCAAATCCAAATTTTGGTCTGTACGCGGTCAGTATTTCAGCGTTGGTGCAGAAAAAGAAACTACATTAGACAGTGAGATTGAATGGGAGGATGTCACTTACCCGGTGGGGGCTTCAGTTAAAGGAGGTTTTGGGCTGAAATTATACAGGATCTTTTTTGGGAGAGTTATAAGTACGGGTCAAAAACATGAACTGGGTGGAGGCCTGGGGTTTCACGGGCTTAATACCAATGTTTTTATTGAAGGGGAGGCTTTTATTAATGATGCTTCAGCTGGATTTAGAAGAGAGAGTGTGAAGGCATTTCTTCCCCTGCCGAACCTCGGGGTTTGGTACTTTTGGGCGCCAGCTCCGAAATGGGCATTTTCTGCTGAGGTTGACTGGTTCGGTATAAAAATTGGCGAATATTCCGGGGGCTTATGGAATCTAAGTCCCGGTGTTACTTTCCAGCCTTTTAAGACTATTGGTTTTAGTGTGAAGTACCATTATATCAATTATTACGCGAATGTTAATCAAAATAATTGGAATGGTAGTTTTGATATGATATATCGCGGGCCTTCTATTGGTTTAAATGCTAATTTCTAAAAGTACGTATTTTGCACTCCAAAAGATCAAAACATGAAACTTGCGACCCACTCATTTATTTCCAAATCTGCTAAATGGCTGTTATTCCTGTGTTTTTTAGGTATTTGCTCAGTGAGTACGGCCCAATACGGAAATAACAATCCCTCTTTCTGGTCAAATGTTCGTTACGGGGGAGGCGTTGGTTTGTCCTTTGGTAATGATGCATTCCTGATCAGCCTTACCCCTCAGGCCATCTACCAAATAAATGACTTCCTGGCAGCAGGTGTAGGACTCAATTATACATATTCAAAAGTAGGGGATACAAGTTTCAATGCCCTGGGTGGAAGCTTGATTACCCTGGCAAACCCAGTCGCGGCCCTCCAACTTTCTGCGGAATTCGAACAGTTATATGTCAATCAGGATTTTGGATTTTTTAGTGAAGATTACTGGGTGCCTGCCCTGTATCTGGGTATAGGCTACGCTGCCGGACCGGTCACTTTCGGGATTCGGTACGATGTATTATACGATGACTTCAAAAGCTTGTATTCGACCCCATGGCTTCCTTTTGTCCGGGTCTATTTCTGATCGGAATCAGACCCCGGGTAATTCCGGCGCCATTGAATTTTCTGCCACTCCCGTTTTAATATCAGACCGCTGAGCTGATGTGCAGCCTCTACAGCATCCTCGGGGTCAATCCCCTGAAAGTCCCGTTCGGGAAGATCCACCGCATACATAAGATTGAGATACTGGTCAAAATGCTCCATCAAGAGCAGATAAATACTCTCCTTAAAGGTTGAAAAAATTTCGGGTATATCCTCAGCGAGCAGATACTTTTCCGGTATCGAAAAATCGAGTCCGGCCCGGCCATAATCTTTTTGAAGTTGGAGAATCAGGGTGTCGAGCAATCCGGAATTACGGGCTTGTTGGAGCACTTGCAGGCCCCCTGCACTACCTTCCGTCTTATGACCCCCGGTGTTCGACAATTCCCCAGAGTTTTAGTTTTTATGGATTACCCCATCTTTCATCACAAAACGAACCGATTTCAGCACGCCGACGTCCCGAATCGGATCCCCGTCTACCGCAATGATATCTGCGAGAAACCCTGCCTTGAGCTGACCGAGCTCTGAGCCCATACCCAGAAGGGAAGCATTCGTAATGGTCGCGGCGCGCAAGGCCTCTTCAGCGGGCATTCCCGCCTCCACCATATATCCGAATTCCTGGGCATTTGTCCCATGTGGAAAAACTCCTGCATCCGTACCAAAGGCAATGGGTACGCCCCGCTTATAGGCCCTGGCAAACGTGTTCTGAATCTGCGGCCCTATCTCTCGCGCTTTCTGGGCTACAACAGGTGGAAAAAATCCGGGGATTTCAGCGTTCTTCGCGGCTTCTTTTCCGGCGGAAATCGTCGGGACCATGTACACCCCTTTTTCCTTCATCAGGTCCATGGTGGCTTCACTCATAAGGGTTCCGTGTTCGATAGTTTGAATACCTCCCTCAATGGCACGGCGCATCCCTTCGTCTCCATGGGCATGAGCGGCGGTAAGCATTCCATAGTCTTTGGCCGTTTTGGTTATGGCGCGTATTTCTTCCACCGTAAACTGGGGGTTCTGACCATTTTTGGCCACACTAAGGACCCCGCCAGTTGCCGTAATCTTAATGACATCCGCGCCTTCCTTATACCTCTGACGCACTGCCTTTCGCCCGTCCTCCGGAGAATTGACTACTCCATCTGCCGGCCCGGGATCTCCCATGAGTTCCATACTCCTGCCATTGGTCGGGTCCGCGTGCCCGCCGGTAGTGGCAATAGCTTTTCCACAAGTAAACAAGCGCGGGCCGGGGGTAAGCCCGGAAGAAATTGCCTTACTTAAAGCGATATTGACCCCGGAGCCCCCCAGGTCGCGTACTGTGGTAAATCCTGCCATAAGGGTGCGCCGGGCATACACAGCGGATTCAAAAGCCACATCTGCGGGATTCATGGTGAATCGTTTTATATAGGTCGTAGGGCTGAATTCACTTTCAATATGCACGTGCATATCGATTAAACCGGGAAGTACCGTTGAGTTGCGAAGGTCGATCACGGAATCTGCTGTGGCTCCAACTACATAGCCGTCCCGCACTTCAGCGATCCGGTTTCCATCAATCACAAGGGTTTTCTCCTTGACGAGTTTCCCCGTGGAGACGTCCAGCATTTGCCCGCATTGTATAAATTTTTTCTGTGCCAGGCCCGTGGATACAAAGGCCAGCATAATAAGGGTTAACAGGTTTTTCATAAAGGTTGGTTGTTATAATTGGTTATTTCTTTCGTACTTTCTGTTCCCAGGACCAGGCCGATTGCATAGCATCGTCCAGGGTAGACGCCGCACGCCACCCCAGGTCATCATTGGCCTTCCGGGTATCGGCGTAGGCACTGATTATATCTCCGGGACGCCGGTCTACAATTTT
>CAZEQO010000011.1:25597-32006 GCA_964514365.1 uncultured Robiginitalea sp.
GTCCCTACATTGAAAACTTCGTAATTCACTGCATTCTCGCCCTTTAGAAGTCGCTGCATCGCGATGACATGCGCCCTCGCCAAATCCACCACGTGAATATAATCCCGAATACAGGTGCCATCAGGGGTCGGGTAGTCATCCCCGAACACCGAGAGCTGTTCCCGCATTCCGATAGCCGTCTGGGTAATGAATGGGACCAGGTTCTGAGGCACCCCAAGGGGAAGTTCCCCGATTTCCGCGGAGGGGTGAGCTCCTATGGGGTTAAAATACCGAAGGGAAATGGCCTGTAACCCGGGACTGACTTTACAGGTATCCCGGATGATCTCCTCCCCGATTTGTTTGGTATTCCCATAAGGGGATTCCGCAGGTTGTACCGGAGCGTCTTCAGTAATCGGCATGGTCTCGGCCTGCCCATATACGGTACAGGAAGAACTGAATATAAAATGGGCCTGCTCCTTTGCGGTAAGTCCCTGCAATAAATACACCAGGGTGGCGAGGTTGTTTTCATAGTACAGCAAAGGCTCCTCCACACTCTCCCCTACGGCCTTGGAAGCCGCAAAATGAATAATCCCCTGGAGATCTGGGTATTTACTGAAAAAGTGACGGACCTTTTCGCGTTCCCTGAGGTCAAATTTTTCAAAAAGCGGCCGGATACCCGTAATCCGCTCAATTCCGTCAAGTACGGTTTCGGAAGCATTGGAACAGTTGTCTACAATGACGACCTCATATCCCGCCTGTTGAAGTTCTACGGTGGTGTGAGATCCGATAAAGCCGAGCCCACCGGTTACAGCAATTTGCATAAAATGCGGTTTAATTCAGTATTCAAATTCCTTTTAACTCTTGTGATCCACGGTGCACTGAATACAGCTTTACCGGTTCATAAAATCAAGTACTGCTGCTGTTATAAATTGCAGTTGTTCTTTGTCCAGTTCTGTGTGCATTGGAAGCGAAATCACCTCTTTGCAGAGTGCATTGGTTACCGGAAAATCATCTTCGGCATACCGGCTGTCGAGATACGCTTTTTGGCGGTGGAGTGGAATCGGGTAGTAAATACCGAAAGGCACCCCGATTGCCGCCAAATGATCGGCCAGGCCATCGCGTTTCCCACCCCCCACTTTTAAAGTATACTGATGGAAGACATGGCAATCACAGGTATCGCAGATCCCCCCACAGCCCCTCATAGTGACGGGAACCGTCAATTGGGCATGACCTGCAAAAGCGGCATTGTAAAACCGGGCGGCTTCCCTGCGCTGATCACAGTATCTGTCTAGATGCGGTAGTTTGGCCCTCAACACCGCAGCCTGGAGCGAGTCTAGCCGGGAATTCACACCCACCACGTCGTGATAGTATCTTCGATACATTCCGTGATTGACAATCCCCCGGATGGTATGGGCCAGTTCATCGTTATTGGTGAATATTGCGCCTCCATCTCCGTAACATCCCAGGTTTTTAGAGGGAAAAAAGGACGTGGCGCCTACATCACCCAGAGTACCCGCTTTTTGCAGCCGTCCGTCGGCGAACTGATAATTCGCCCCGATGGCCTGGGCATTGTCTTCGATTACGTAGATATTGTGCTCCCTTGCAATTTCCAGAATTTCTTCCATTGGTGCGCACTGCCCGAAAAGGTGGACAGGCACAATAGCCCTGGTCTTTGGGGTAATGGCATCGCGGATTGCCTGGGGGTCGATATTGAAGGTATCCGGATCCACATCCACCAAAACGGGTGTCAGCTGCAGGAGTGCGATGACTTCTGCAGTGGCAGCGAAGGTGAAATCCGCTGTAATTACTTCATCACCGGGTTTCAGGCCCAATCCCATCATGGCAATTTGGAGGGCATCAGTTCCATTGGCACAGGGAATGACGTGTTTCACTCCCAAATAGGCTTCAAGGTCTTTCTGAAATCCGGAAACTTCAGGCCCGTTTATAAAAGAGGCGTTTTCCAGAATTTGCGAAAACGACTCCTGAATCTGTGGTTTGATGTCCTGATACTGAGCGACCAGATCCACCATTTGAATTTTTCGCATCGAAGGTGATTTATTCTCACAAACTTACGAAAATAGGGGCGGTCAACAACCAATTCATTTAAGAAGCGTATTTTTGAATGAAACCAGGAGGAACGTGTATTTCCTATACGATTTAGCAGTTTTTTTTGTCTGGAATATCCTTAAGCTGGTAGCCCTCGGCAACCCGGGCATCCGTAAATTTGTCATTGGCCGGAAAAACACCATACCCTATCTGAAGCGTATGCGCGATCCGGAAAAACCACTTATCTGGATACATACAGCCTCCCTGGGTGAATTCGAACAGGGATCTCCTGTCCTGGACAAACTCAGCCAGGCCTATCCGAATTACCAATTTCTGGTAACCTTTTTTTCGCCCTCGGGGTATGAGGTCAAAAAAGACGCCTTAGCGCCCCATCTCGTGGCCTATCTGCCCATGGACAGCAGTTGGAACTCAGCCACTTTTCTCTCTGTGGTACGCCCTGAGATAGCGCTTTTTGTAAAGTATGAAGTCTGGCCTGGAATCTACAGGCAAATGGCCCGCCAAAAAATTCCTATCCTCCTGATTTCAGCCATTTTCCGAAAGCGCCAGGCCTACTTCAAATGGTATGGAGGATTGCTTCGGGCAGCACTCCGGCGCGTGAGCCATTTTTATGTTCAGGATTCGCGTTCCAAAAAAAGACTCCTTTCCCTTGGGATAAATAAAGTTACTGTAAGTGGAGATACGCGTTTTGACCGGGTACTTGAAGTAAGCAATACGGCCACGCCCCTGTCATTCATGGATACTTTTAAGGGCAACCGGAAGTGTTTTGTTGCGGGCAGCAGCTGGCCTGTAGATCACCGCCTGATGGCCCCTTACATCAATCAGGCCGGGGACGGGCAGTGTTTTGTCCTGGCGCCCCACAAAATTGACCCAAAGACCATTGAGGAACTGGAGCACCTTTTGGAGAAAAAAACCATACGCTATTCCAATCGAAAGGCCGGAGGGCTGGAAGAAGCCACAGTCCTCATACTCGACACCATCGGCTTGCTTTCCCAAACCTACCCCTATGCAGAAATTGCCTATGTGGGAGGCGGGTTCGCCACAGGCCTCCACAACACACTGGAACCCGCCGTTTACGGTATCCCAATTCTTATAGGACCCGGTTTTCACGGCTTCCTCGAGGCAGAAGAACTGGTACGTGCAGGGGGAATACAGGTGGTCCATAATACAACGGATTTTGCTGCTGCGGTGCACGGTTTATGTGAATCCCCGGAAATGAGGTCCGAAATGGGGGAAATCAATTCAGCCTATATTCAGCAGCATAAAGGGGCCAGCGATACCATTGTCAGGGGTGTCCGCTCCGTATTGGGTTAACCCTGCCATTTCCCCTAATAATTTTTAGCTAGATTTAGGGCGCCAAACAGACGCCTCACGCCCATGAACCCCAAAATACTTCGAATTTCCCTTATCGCCGCTCTGGCCGGATTCCTATTCGGTTTTGATACAGTTGTAATAAGCGGTGCAGAAAAAAAGCTTCAGGCCCTCTGGGAAACGTCAGATGCCTTTCACGGTACGGTTGTCATTGGTATGGCATTATTTGGCACCGTCATAGGGGCCATGTTCGGAGGAATACCTACCAACAAAATTGGTCGGAAAAAAACACTCGTTTGGATCGGGGTGCTCTATACACTCTCGGCCCTGGGCTCTGCCCTGGCCAATGACCCGATATCCTTCGGTATATTCCGTTTCCTGGGAGGTCTTGGAATTGGCGCCTCTACGGTAGCTGCACCCACCTATATTTCAGAAATTGCCCCTGCAAAGCAGCGCGGACGCCTGGTAGGCCTTTACCAGTTTAATATTGTATTTGGAATCCTGATTGCCTTTTTTTCCAATTACCTTCTAAACGGTATTGGCGACAACGACTGGCGCTGGATGGTTGGGGTAGAGGCCATTCCAGCGGCGATATATACCCTTTTCGCTTTAGGACTCCCTAAAAGTCCCCGTTGGTTGCTCACCCGGGGAGCCACAGACGAAGCAGCTGTGGTTCTGGAACGCATTGAATCTGAATTGACCGTAGATCGTTTGCAACAGGACATGGCCCAGTCTGCCAGGTCTGCCGGAAAACAAGAACACATTTTTATGGGGAAATATCGCTTCCCGCTGGCCCTTGCTTTTCTCATTGCCCTTTTCAACCAGTTTTCAGGAATCAATGCTTTTCTCTATTATGCCCCACGGATTTTTGAAGAGGCAGGACTCGGGGAGAATACGGCCTTATTGAGCAGTATTGGCATCGGGTTTACGAATTTGGTCTTCACCCTCCTGGGTATCTACCTCATCGACCGTTTGGGCAGAAGACAACTCATGTACATCGGGTCGGTAGGTTATATTATTTCTCTGGGGCTGGTAGCTGCGGCCTTCATCCTGGAGTGGTCGGGGATCATGGTTCCCGTATTCCTCTTTGTTTTTATCGCCGCCCATGCGATCGGGCAAGGCGCGGTAATCTGGGTATTTATTTCCGAAATCTTTCCGAATCACCTCAGGGGTTCGGGCCAGTCATTCGGGACCTCCGTCCACTGGATTCTCGCCTGGCTAATCCCCTCTTCCATCCCTGTACTTTTTAGTTGGGTCGGACCCGGGCCGGTTTTTGCATTCTTTGCGTTTATGATGGTACTCCAACTGCTTTTCGTCCATTTTATGATGCCCGAAACCAAAGGGATCTCCCTGGAGGCCCTGAGTGAAAAACTCAGCGGCGGAAAAAAATAATTCAATCCCTGTAAAGCTGACTTTGGATGTGCTACGTATCCTTAAACCATTCAACATTTATGTCGATGGCGCGGATAAAAGGGGGAATCTCTCAATTGGTCGATTTGAGATTGGGAGAACCACACAATGTGCTGTTTTTTAGTATCTTGTTAGAAACTATATGAAAATGGCAAATGATTTTTCAATAGGAACCCGTTTGCTAAACGGCTTCCTCAGTGTAATGGTTGTGATCCTGGTCCTGATTCTCGGGGCCGTTCTGATCACCATGTTACTGGCACTCGTAGGAGTGGTTTAAGTTCTTCTTTTGCACTGTGACTAAAAACGATGAACACGGGCATCACGCCCAAAAAGAAAACGCCCTCCTTTTCGGAGGGCTTTTTGTTTCACGGGTGAAGTGAGCCTAAAACATAGGTATCCTTTGAGCAAAGAGCACCAAAGAGTTGGTTGGTATATCAATACTATGCGGGAGGAAGCCGGGCGTTCTTACAGCCAGGGGTGTGCCGCTTTCCGCAGCCGATCCATAATGGCAATACCAATTCCGGTTTCGGGCAAGGGCTCTGCGAGAATAACTTCAACATTCGATTCCTGCAATTCATGAAGGGCCGAAAAAATCTTTGTCGCGTATTCCTTCAGGTCCCCTTTGGGAGACAGGGTTCGCGTTTGTAAAAAGGACGCAGGCATTTCCCCTTTAAAACTTATAAACCCCGCTTTTAAAGGGTCTATACGCCTGAGGATTTCTGGTCGATACAAATAAAAAGGCTTTGAAGGACTGTAGTGGGAATCGAGCATTCCCGGGGCCTCCGGACCTCCCGCTTCAACCGTTATCGCAGATTCGGGCAGGACCGCTGACAAATCCTCCCGGGTTATCCCGCCGGGCCTCAAAACAACAAAGCCGTCCGGTTCCAGACGGACTATGGTCGATTCCAGTCCTACCCGGGTGGTTCCCCCATCCAATACAAAGTCCACTTCCGGCAGATGGCGTTCCACATGTGCGGCCCGGGTGGGGCTGAGTCTCCCAAACTTATTAGCACTTGGTGCGGCAATGGGACAACCGGATGCCCGAATCAACCCCAAAGCCAATGGGTGATCTGGCATGCGAATACCCACAGTCGGTAATCCTGAAGTGACGATGTCGGGAACCAGATCTGTCTTCGGCAAAATCAGGGTAAGCGGTCCGGGCCAGAACGCTTCGGCCAGTTTTCCTATTCGGGGATCTCTGGACGTACTGAGTTCTTCAAGCTGCGGCAGATCGGCAATGTGGACGATAAGGGGATCAAAAGAAGGGCGCTGTTTCACTTCAAAAATCCGGGCCACTGCCATTGGATTTAAGGCATTCGCACCCAGGCCGTACACGGTTTCGGTAGGAAAGGCGACTACACCTCCCTCCTTTATGATTTTTGCCGCATTTTCCAAAGCAGTCATGGCATCGGGAATTTGAGGCAAAAATAAGTCTTTATCGGCTATGGAAGTGGCTGCATGTACAAGCGCTGCTGTAATCTCAGTAACCCAGGGCCTCCCTAAACGCTTTTTACATGGATGGATGAGGAGTCCCGGCCGGGTATTGAGCTGTTTCACTCATCTTCATGTGGTACAAAAAAACCCGTCACGAAGACGGGTTCTCATAAGTACAGGTGGGGAGACTCGAACTCCCAAGCCTTGCGGC
>CAZEQO010000012.1:0-2306 GCA_964514365.1 uncultured Robiginitalea sp.
ATGCCCCCGGGATGCTCGCCCTCACGCAGCGCTATGTAAAGGATGTTCATTTTGCCGAAGATGTAATGATCGATGGTTTCGTCAAAGTGTTTCGCGCCTTGCCGGAGTTTCGGTTCCAGGGCAGCTTTGAAGGGTGGATACGGAGGATAATGGTTCGTGAGGCCATAGATTTTCTTCGAAAACGACCTTTTGTGGTGTACGATGAAACCAAAATGGAGGCTCCGGTAACGGAACCTTTTACCTCAGATCCGTATCATTTAGAAGCGCTGGAAAAATTAGTTGAAGCCCTACCCGAGGGGTATCGCCTGGTTTTTACGCTCTACGCGATTGAGGGGTATAAACACGCTGAAATTGCAACCCTGCTCGATATTTCTGAAAGCACGTCTAAGACTCAGTTGTATAAAGCACGCAGACAACTACAACAACAAATTAAAGAATCCTCAATCCCACGATATGGCACCCGTTGACTTTGAAAAAGAATTACAGGACAGGCTCCGTTCCCGGGAAGTGCAACCCCGGGAGGATAGCTGGGATCGCATTGAAGCCCGGCTGGAAGTTAAAAGCCCTGCCCGCAAATGGGGTTTCGGGAAATGGAAATACCTCGCGGCAGCCAGTGTGGTTTTTCTGCTGGGTTTCTTTCTCCTGCAGGAAACCACGGTGGGGGTACCCACATACGATGCAGTAGTGGAAAGCCCTGAACCCGTTGTCCCTGAAACAAAAGATGTCCCTGAAACGAAGGGTGTTCCAGAACCGACAAGGGGTTCAGGCATCTCTCCAACGGATCCCCAAAAACCACTGGTTTTGACCGATACCGAGGCTCAAAATTCGATGGGCCGGAAAACCAGGTCTGATATGAATATGACCTCAACGGATATAGCTGTCACCGGGGAAAACAATAAATTCCTGACTCAGCCTGATCTTTCGGATAGGTCCCTGGCGGCCTTGACCCCTGAAGTTCGGGACGACTTAAAGATCCCTGACGGGCCGTGGGTTTCCGTGGATCCGAACCGTGAGGACGGCCTGGAGGATGCTGAGGTGGAGGCCTTATTATCGGAAGCCTTGGAGGTTGTTGAAAACAAGGGAGTTCCCAGGGATACTACATCCCTGAATCCCGCGGCTCTCCTCGGGGAAGTAGAGTCAGAACTGGATCAGACCTTCCGGGAACAGATTCTCAAGAAGTTAAAAACAGGTTTTAGCAAAGTGCGAACCGCGGTGGCGGATCGCTCGGAGTAACCAACATACAAGTTTTAAGTTGCCTGGCTCACAGAGAATGTGAAAAGGGAGTAGTTTATTCATCAATCCATTAAATCGAACATTATGCACACACTAGTACGTTTACTCATTCCCGTTTTAGTCCTATGCTGCCTGCAGCAAGTCAGCGGACAGGAGGCCTATCAGAAAAAAATCCAGGAACTAAAAGCTCAGCGTGAACTCGTTGAAAAAGAAGAAAAAGAAGCCCTGAAAAAAGAAGTCGTCCGAATTGAGGGCAGGCTCGAGGCCGGGGAAATCGATGAGGCAGAAGCCCTCTTGTTAAAAGAGCAGGCTGCCGAGCGAAGGGCCTTGAATATTAAGAATCGTCAGGCCATTATCGACAATGAAATTGCGCTTCTCGAGCGCAATAAAGGCGAGGCCATTGTAATGCAGGATACTATTGTGAAGAAAGATGAACGCGTGACTGTATACGAATACCCTGAGGAGGACGATGATGATGATGATGATGATTGTGAGTCGTTTGGGTTTGGTTGCGATTCCTGGAGCTGGGACTGGGACTGGAACTGGGACGATCCGTACAGGTATGACCGCCGGACGCATTCAGATTTGGTAATTGCTTTTGGATTCAGCAATGCCGATGTGCAAGGTCTCTCTTTGGAGGGTTCCCCTTATAAAAAGGCGGGAAGCCGTTTTTTTGAAATTGGATGGACCTGGAGGACCCGGGTGTTTCAGAATTCCAACTGGCTTCGGTTCCACTACGGTTTTTCGTTTCAGTTCAATGGGTTGAAGCCCGAGGGGAATCAATATTTCGTCACCGAAGATGGACAGAGCAGACTCGAGGAATTTGAATTCGACCTGAGGAAATCAAAATTCAGGATGGACAATTTGGTCGTTCCGGTGCATTTTGAATTCGGGCCTTCGCGTAAGCGGGTTTCTGAGCACAGCGTTCGCTATTCCCTGAGGGATCAATTCCGCGTAGGTCTTGGGGGCTATGGGGGACTGAATATCGGGGCACGTCAGAAGTTAAAATACACCGTGGATGGCGATAGGAAAAAAGACAAACTCAAAGGCGGGTATAACACCAGCGATTTCGT
>CAZEQO010000012.1:2316-24628 GCA_964514365.1 uncultured Robiginitalea sp.
TTTCGTTTACGGTTTGAGCGGCTATATGGGTGTCGGGGGCGTACTGCTCTATGTGAAATACGATTTAAATCCTATTTTCCAGGATGTCGATGTGGAGGAGCGGTTTATCGCCTTCGGGTTGCGCCTGGATATTTAAGGCAATACCGGCTAATTAAAAAAGCTGTCTGAAAAGGCAGCTTTTTTTTTGACCGGACTTATGAGGCTTTCAGTTTTTCCAGGGCCTCCTTCATCCGGGGGGTGCATTCATTCCCTTCGTAGGCCTTTTTGCAGTGTTCGCACCTTACCATGGCATTGGAAGATAAGCGGTAAACAGGAATCCAGAACAGGTGGATAAACCGGGCCTGAACCCAGGCGTTCAAGGTGCCGACATTTTCGCAATACGGGCAGGGTACACCGGCCAACTTAGCTTCTTTGGCTTTGCCCGGGCGGGTTCCAAAAAAAAGGATAAACATCAGATAGAGCTTCATACGCCTATTAAAGGTACTAAATCGCAGAACACAACGATTTGATTCCGGGAATCCTTTTTAGTGGCCTGCACTTTTGCTACTTTTAAACCTTTGAATTCCCAAGCGCTTTGATCTCCAGAAACACTATAGATAAAGTCTTTGAAACTGCCCGGGTAGAGGAGGTCATCGGTGATTTTGTTCAACTCAAAAAATCGGGATCCAACTTTAAGGGGCTCAGTCCTTTTACCGATGAGCGAACCCCGAGTTTTATGGTTTCCCCGGTTAAGCAGATCTGGAAAGATTTCAGCAGCGGGAAAGGTGGCAATGCGGTAGCCTTTCTTATGGAACACGAACACTTCACCTATCCTGAGGCTATCCGGTATCTGGCCAAGAAATATCAGATTGAAATAGAGGAGACCGAACAGTCCAACGAGGAGAAAGAACAGGCCAGCGAACGGGAGAGCATGATGCTGGTTGCAGAGTTTGCCCAAAAATTTTATGCCGATGTCCTCTGGAAAACGGAAACCGGAAAGGCCATTGGCCTGAGTTATTTTAAAGAACGGGGTTTTTCAGAGCAAACTATCAGGCATTTTGGACTGGGGTACAATCCGGACCAGTGGGACGCATTTACCACTGCCGCACTCGATAAGGGATATGCGCTGGAGTATTTGGAGAAAACCGGGCTGACCATAGTCAAGCCGGCCACCCAGGAAGGAGTGCAGGAAAAGCGTTTCGATCGTTTTAAAGGACGGGTCCTTTTTCCCATACACTCACTCAGCGGACGCGTGCTCGGATTTGGAGGCCGAACCCTGAGTTCCGATAAAAAGCAGGCAAAATACCTGAATTCACCTGAAAGTGAAATCTACCACAAGAGCAAAGTACTCTATGGGATATATCAGGCGAAACAGGCCATAGCCCGGCAGGATGTGTGTTATCTCGTAGAGGGTTATACCGATGTGATTCAGTTGCATCAAAGCGGTATTGAAAACGTTGTGGCCTCTAGCGGAACAGCCCTCACCCCTGAACAAGTCCGCCTTATACGTCGCCTGACCCAGAATATAGTGGTCTTGTTCGATGGGGATGAAGCAGGCCTGAGGGCCTCCTTACGGGGGGTGGACCTTATCCTTGAAGAAGGTATGAATGTTAGGGTGTGTACCTTTCCACAAGGCGAGGATCCGGACAGTTTTGCCCGTAAGCACTCCCAGGAAGCGATTGAAGCGTACCTGGTGGAGAAGGCCCAGGACTTTATACAATTTAAAACGACGCTGCTCACAAAGGAAGCCGCCAACGACCCCATACGCAAGGCGGAAACCATTAGGGAAATTGTCGGGAGTATTGCCCGGATTCCCGATCGTATTAAAAGGGAGATTTATGTGCAGGAATGTGCATCCCTGCTCGGGATATCAGAGGGGGTCCTTTTCAGTACCCTGGCCCAGATGGGTAAAAAGCAGGCACAGGACTCCCGCAAAAAACCTGCTACCGGGCCTATGGAGGTGGTTCCTGACCAACCCGAAGAAGCAGAGGTAGACCTCCAGTACGAACTCGAGCGAAAGATCATTGAATTGTTATTGCTTTATGGAATGGAATCCCAGGAATTTGAAGACCTCGTCCTGAAGGAAACCGAGGATGGAAAGCTCGCCCTCGAGCCTGAGGTTACCCAATCCCGTGTTTTTGAAAAGGTATATCTGGACCTGCAGGATGACGAGATTGAGCTCACCCATGGCAATTTTCGTAAAATATACTACGCCCTGATACAGAAGTTGAATGCCGAAGGTGAATTCCAGATTCAGGAACTCATGAGTGACCCGGATCAGGAGTTGGTGGCTGAAATTTCTGCTATTTTAATGGAAGAGGAGAAGTATCAGCTACACCAATGGGAACGCAAAGATATTTATCCCAAACCCAAAGAGAATTCCATAGCCCAGCTGGTCAGTGAAACCATTCTTTCCCTCAGGTGCTACCTGATTAAAAAACGCATTGAAGCCCTGCAGCAGAAAACGGAAGGAGCGCCGACGGAAGACCATACAGAAGTACTGGAGGAGATTGTGAATTACCTTCAGCTGAATAAATTACTCAATACAAAGTTGAATCGGGTACTTTCCTGAGAACACCCTTGGAGTCAGAGACCAGACCAGGCCATAAAAGAAACTATGGCCCACGAGGACACTAATACAGTTCGAGTGCCTTGGCCTGTTGAAGCAAGTCTACCATATTGTCCACATTGAGCTTTTTCATCAACCGTGCTTTATAAGTACTCACTGTTTTTTCGTTGAGGTTCAGGCCCAGGGCGACTTCCTTGTTTCGTTTGCCGCTGGCGAGCATTTTCAGAACTTCAACTTCCCGTGTGGAGAGTTTTCGGAAAAAGCGTCGTGGTTTCTTACTGCCCTGGTCAAAAGCCAGGCGCTGGGCGAGTTCATTGGTGATAAACATACTTCCCCGGGCTACTTTTTTGATGGCAGCCGGGAGGTTTTCTGGATCAGAAGTCTTGGAAAGGTAACCATTGGCACCTGCACGAATGGTGCTCAATGCGTAAACATCTTCAGATTGGCCGCTGTAGATCAGGACTTTTACTTCAGGATATTCTTCTTTAATGTAGCGCAGGGCTGCGATACCATTGATTTGGGGGAGGTCCAGTTCCATGATGATGACATCAGGGGTATGTTCCTTAAGCATTTCAAACAATGCGTTGGTGGTGGGGACATCTCCGATGATCCTAATATCTTCTGCCCCCCTGAGGAGTGCGTGGATACCATATCGGACAATGGGGTGGTTGTCCGCGACGATTGCTTTGATCATTGTCAATTGCTTTTGCTGAAAATATGAATAGTCTGTAACAGACAATCCCTGGTAAACTTATACTTCAGGGGAATAACAAAGGTGTCCATAAATTTCCGATGCCGCGGAAAAGGACCTTTATTTTTCGAGATAATGACCTGATTGTTAGCTAAGAGGTAATTTTGAGGGATTGGGGAATTGTGCAGACCGGGATGGGACGCATTTTATGTCGATTAACGGTATTGAATTTTTTATAGATTTCAAAAACCTCGCGTTGTCGTCCCTTAAAATCTTCGGCATTTTGTCCTTTGGCGTCCATTTCCATAGCCCACTCCAGCTCCGGATACGAGGCCCCAATCTGGTCCTCGTCCGTTCGGTCATCCCCCCAGAGCCCGTCGGTAGGCGGGGCTTCCAGGATCTCCTGATTAACTCCCAGGAAGCTCGCCAGTTCATAGACTTCTGTTTTGAGCAGGTCCGCTATCGGGCTCAGGTCTACCCCTCCATCCCCGTATTTTGTGAAAAAGCCCACCCCAAAATCCTCAACTTTATTCCCGGTACCTGCCACGAGAAGTTTTTGAAGGGCGGCGAAGTAGTATAAAGAGGTCATACGCAGCCTTGCCCGGGTATTGGCCAGGGACATCAGGCGGTCTTCTTGATTTTCCACCGGAGGAAAAGCTTCCAGAAGCCCGTCGAAAACCGGGGTCAGGTCTACCCATTCCGATCGCACCCTCGGATAGTTTTCCTTTAGCCAGAAAATATGGTTTGCCGCACGACTAACCTGGTATTTAGATTGGTGAATAGGCATTTCCAGGCACAACAACTCCAATCCGGTACGGGCGCACAGGGTCGATGTCAGGGCAGAATCTATCCCTCCGGAAACCCCGATGACAAACCCGCGCATTCCCGCCTGCAGGGCGTAGGATTTGAGCCAGTCTGTAATATGGTCTATTACTTTTTCTGTTTGCATAGGTCTTCGGATTGAATTGGAAAATGGATACCTTTGTTTCGTAAAAATAGCATCTGATCCCTAAATACGAAAGCCTTGAAAGGAATTGTTGGGTTGCGCCCGTGGAAGCTCATTGCCATAGTACTGTTATTCCTTTGTACCCAGTGCGCCGGGCCACAACCCGGAGTTCCTGAGGAGATTCTCCAGATCCCGGTCTCCCTGGAGCTCACCAGGTTTGACCTCCTTTTCGATGCTTCCGGCCCGGAGGATCTCCCCGCCCTTAAAAGTTCATACCCGTATTTGTTTCCAGCGCAATTTCCGGATTCAGTTTGGATAGAGACGATGTCCGATACGCTGCAGCAGCAGCTGAGGAAAGAGGTTGCGAAATCTTTTCCCGACTTCGGCCCGTATGAGACCGAGCTGGAGTTATTCTTTAAACACATCGCTTATTATTTCCCGCAGGCCCCCCAGCCTGGCAGGGTGCTGACCATTACCTCCAATGTGGACTACAAAAACAAGGTGATATTGACAGATTCACTCCTTTTGATAGGCCTGGACAACTATCTGGGACCGGATCATAGATTTTATGAAGGTCTTCCAAATTTTGTAGCAAAAGAACTCGATCCGGCGTTTATCACCAGTGATGTTGCCAGTGACTTTTGTGAGCGCGTAGTGCCCCGGCCGACGGACCGAAGCTTTCTCGCACAGATGGTGCATTACGGAAAGGGATTGTATTTAAAAGATAAACTGATGCCCCTGGCGGTGGATTCAGTTAAGATTAAATACTCAGCCGGGGAAATGCAATGGGCACGGGAGAACGAGAATCAGGTGTGGAGATATTTTATCGAACGGGAATTGCTGTACAGCACGGATAAAAAACTGGAGCCGCGTTTTCTACAACCGGCGCCCTTTAGTAAATTCGGCCTGGTACTTGACAATGAATCACCAGGGCGTATCGGACAGTATATCGGATGGCAAATTGTGCGGTCCTTTATGGAACAAAACGAAATGGAATTGCAGGAACTCCTTGCCATTCCCGAAGAAGAACTCTTTAGGGAGTCCAACTATAAACCGCGAAAGTAATATGTCAAAAAATCTACACTCCTCGGAAATCAGCCTGAAAGTAACCCTGGATGAAAACAGGGTCCCGGAAGGTCTTACCTGGTCAGCTGAGGATGGGGGTATCGAAAATCAGGAGGCCAGAGCCATGTTGCTTTCAGTTTGGGATCACGCCAACAAGGAATCCCTGAAAATTGACCTCTGGACCAAAGACATGCCCCTGGATGAGATGAAGGTTTTCTTTCATCAAACCCTGGTCGCCATGTCAGATACGTTTATGAAGGCCACTCAGGATGAAAAAATGACCGCAACCATGCGGGATTTCTGTGATTATTTCGCCGAAAAACTGGAATTGGGCGGGGCGGCCTCCCAAGAGGAATAGTGCCACCGTTCCCTCATTTCGGTTTTTTGCTCTAAGAAGGTTCATGCTATGAAAAAAGATCCATTTAAAATACACACCCTGGGCTCTGCCGAGCGATTATCCCCTTTGCCACTGAGCAGCGATAAGGGGGATCAGCTCTTTAATTTTGTGACGGATTCCCAGAAAATCGTCTTTAAAACGGGTTTGGAGGCCTATACACAAGCCCTGAATGCGGGTACCCAACCGCTCTGTGTTGAGAAGGCCGGCCCTCGAAAAAAAATATTTTTTAACCCGGAAAAAACGACGGCCGCCATTGTGACCTGCGGGGGGTTATGCCCGGGCATCAACAATGTGATCCGAAGCCTGGTCATGGGCCTGCACTATTTTTACGGGGTCCCGAGAATTATTGGTATACCTTATGGATATCAGGGGCTCGGACCTGAAAACACCCATCCCTATCACGAGCTTACCCCAGATAAGGTGAGGGATATCCATCAGTTTGGCGGAACCATCCTGGGTTCATCCAGGGGGGGGCAGGAACCCTCCGACATCGTGGACACCCTGGTACGCCTCGGGATAGATATGCTCTTTACTATTGGTGGTGACGGGACCTTAAAAGGATGTGAGGCCATCGGACGGGAAATTGAGAGCCGGGGGTTGAATATCTCCGTGATCGGAATTCCCAAAACGATTGACAACGATATTGACCTGATTGATAAGTCGTTCGGTTTTGAAACGGCCTATGATGTAGCTTCCCCGATTGTCAGGGATGCTCATAATGAGGCTAAGGGAGCTTACAACGGAATTGCTATCGTTAAATTGATGGGGAGGGATAGTGGCTTTATCGCTGCTTCGGCCGCGATGGCTATGCCTGAGGTGAATTTTTTATTGGTCCCGGAATTGCCCTTTCAACTGGAAGGTGAAAATGGATTGCTGGATTTACTCGAGCGCAGGTTAAAGGCCAAGCACCATGCGGTGATTGTGGTGGCCGAAGGTGCCGGTCAGCATCTGATCAAAAGTGATGCTGAGATTCGCGATGCCTCGGGAAATATCAAGCACAAGGATATCGGGGTTTTTCTAAACGCCGAAATTGCAGCACACTTTAAAGCACAGAAGACCGAAGTGACCATTAAGTATATCGACCCTAGTTATATCATCCGTTCAGCACCTGCGAATGCCAGTGATAGTATCTTCTGTAATCGACTGGCCTATCAGGCTGTGCACGGAGCCATGGCGGGTAAAACCCGGTTCGTCGTTGGGCTCTTGAACAACCAGTTGGTGTATCTGCCGATCGAGGAGGTCGTGCAGCACCGGAAGAAGATAGATCTGGAGGGAGAATTGTGGTTCGCCGCCTTGCAGAGCACCGGACAACCCTTTACGATCGGTTAGGTTCAATAAATTCCCGCCAAAACCCGGGCAAACGTTCTCTGGGCTTTTAAGACTCTAGTCTTTATAGAGTTCTGTGTAATACTGTTCGGCCATCCGATGACTCGAAAATTGAGGGTCTACGGCAGACTTCCCTGCAAAGACGAGTTCCATCCATCGCTCGGGATCCTCATAATACATGGGCAGGACTTCATTCTCCAGCATGCTGTATAAATGCTGACTGTCCAGTTCATCCTGCACAGAAATAGGCTGGCCCGGATCGACAGAAGGCAGGACAAAGGCATTCTTTCCATGTTCGGCGAATTCCGGAATCCACCCATCATTGACCGAGAGGTTCAAAGAACCATTCATCGCTGCGGTCATACCACTCGTCCCAGAGGCTTCCCGGGTAATCCTGGGCGTATTCAGCCAAATATCCGATCCGCATTTCAGGGCACGGGACAATGCAATTTCGTATCCTGTAAGTACCGCCAGGTGAGGGGAATTTGTACTGACTTCCACCAGGCGGTTAAAGGTGTTGATGGCATTGAAATCTTTCGGAAAGGGCTTCCCGGCCCAAATGACCTGAAGGGGTTGGCCCGGCCTTTGGAAGAGTCTTAGAAATCTTTGAAAATCGTACAACAACAGGTCGGGTCTTTTATAGGCGGCAAAGCGTCTTGCCCAAACCACTGTGAGCACGTCCGGATCCATAAGGGTGCCCGTCTGGTTGAGGACTTCTTTAAAGAGCAGTTTTTTTAACTCCTTTTTCCGGTTATGGAAAGCACGCACTTTGTTTTGGCTAAAAGCCTTTTGAAGGGTTTTGTCAGTCCAGAAACCAGGGTGTTGTGCATTGGTGATGTGGGATATTTTAGTATCCAGGCCGAAAGGCTTCCACATGCCCCGGGCTACTTCTCCGTGTAGTTTTGAAACTGCATTGGCTTTTTTTGCCAGGCGCAGGGCCGATACCGTATAATTCAGGCCGTCGCCAACCAGTTCGCTCTGGAGTTCGGGCCCGGTAAGGGTCCTGCCAAAGAATCCGCGGGCATTCAGGTGATATCCATTTCGGACGACGTTTCCGCCCTGTTCAGGCGTATGGGTGGTAAAAACAAAGTGGGAAGGGTCTATTCCATTATTCTTCAGGTGGTAGAATGCGGGAAGGGCATGCCCCTCATTGAGATGGTATTTTTGCGCCCCGCCAAGTGCCTGTACTACTTTAGCTCCGCCAATTCCAAGTACTATATTCTGGGATATGCGGGTCTCTTCATTAGAGTCGTATAGATTGTCTGTGATGGTCTGGGAGAGGTAATCATTTTCCGGCAGGTCCGTAGAAAGCAGATAGAGGGGGACGGTTCCAAAGACCTCCGGTTTGAGCACATAGGCCCGTACACGGACATTCGGATTTCCCCCGATGGTGATGCGCACTTCGATGCCTGTATCCTCGAGAAAACTGTATCTTTTTTGGATCCTGCGTGCGATCATGGTCTTCCCGTCTTCTGCCCGTTGCTGGTCGTAATACCCGTATTTCCATAGAATACCCACCCCAATCATGTTCTGTTTCAGGTCATATCCGGAACGCAGGTGGGACCCGGCCAGAAATCCAAGGCCGCCGGAATAGATCTTCAGGCCCTGATCAATTCCGAATTCCATACTGAAATAAGCAACCCGCTTATTGTATTTACGAGCGGGTTTATAGGGGTGGTGCCAGGTGGCATAGTCAGAGGATGTACTCATTTTTTTTTACGAGGGGTTAAAAACGAGCCCAAAATACACATTATTTAAGTAGCCGATGCTTTCATCAGGGTCAAAAAGTCTGAAATCACGACAAAGGTATCTGCAGGGTTATAGGAGTCCATGTTCCCTGTTGCAAAAGGCCTGGAGCCACAATAATCTTAATGCTCAATGGCCAGCAGGGGGGTTTTGGATTGCTGGGCCAGGATTCGGGTAAGGCGGCCTTCAGAAGGTGTTCCTTTCTTGACGTGATTGTTGGGGAAAATAGCAACCATGTCGATGTCGTGGGCTTCTATATAGTCAAAGATTCCTTCGACGACATCTTTGTGTTTTATATAGGCATGGTGGGAATAGAAGGATTCCAGGTAGTATTCCAAAAGGTGTTCGTTCCGCTCTTCCTCTTCGCTATACCCGAAATTTTGAGATTCCCCGGCGATGGTCAGTACGGTAACAGAGGCGTTGAACCTTCGGGAGATTTGTAGTAGGGTATGCAGTAAATTCGGATCGTCGATCTCGTTATGACCCAGGACCAGGGCGATGCGGGAGAGCTTGAAATCTTCGACGGTTTCAGCAGGGACGACCAGAACAGGGAATTCGGCCTTAAGTACTATTTCTGCCGTTTTCGTATTCGCATTTTCCTTTGTCGAACCTGCGGTGCCCATGATGACCATATCTACCTCTTCCTCCACGCACTTCTCCAGAAGGCCCCTGACAGACCCGGGTATCAGATGTGTCCAGGTAAGTTTTCCCTGAAAGGCCCTGGAAAGCTGATCGGCAATCTTTTTTTTACCCTTTTCGAAACGTTCCGGGTCCTCTTTGTCTGCGATCAAACAAAACCTCAGATCCACACCTGGGCGGGAGGAGGCAAAATCAATGGCGTACTTAACCCCATATTCGGAAGCTTCTGAGAAATCATAAGGTACCAGGATCGTCTTATTCATTTGGAAAAGGGAGTCTGCGTTAAATTCATAGGTAAATCTAACGCTCCAAAGTAAGAAATGACATGATAAAACTCATTTTTTCATCCTAAAATCTAAGGCATCAATTTGAAAAGGGTACCTCCATCAATAAAATCCTGCTGTCTTCCTCTATGTGGAATTCAATATTGTCAAACTCCCAAACCCCAAGGGCGTCCCGGCGCTCCAGCGTTTGACCACCTACCGTGGCTTTCCCTTCCAGGACAAAGATATACAGCCCGTTTCCTGTTTCCCGGATTTTGTATGGAACATTAGCCCCACTATTAAAATCACCCATATGAAACCATGAATCCTGGTGTATCCAAAGACCGTTGTGCTTGCCTTCAGGCCCGAGGAGGGTATGCCATTGATCCTTCAGGTCCGCCGGGTCGAGTGATATCTGGTCGTATCGGGGGGTTACATTAGTCTTGTTCGGGAGGATCCAGATTTGGAGGAAGGCGACATCCCGATCCTTATTCTTATTGTATTCACTGTGGTTTACACCCGTCCCGGCACTCATGACCTGGACGTCCCCTTCCCGGATTACGGTCGTGTTTCCCATACTGTCCTTATGCTCCAGATCGCCCTGGAGCGGGATGGAAATGATTTCCATATTGTTATGGGAATGGGTCCCAAACCCCATGCCCGGGGCGACGCGATCGTCATTCAATACCCTCAGGGTACCGAATTGCATCCGTTCGGGATTGTAGTAGTTTGCAAAACTAAAACTGTGGTAGCTCTCAAGCCACCCATGGTTGGCATGGCCCCGACTTGCAGCGGGATGGTAGACTTTCTTCATAGCAACAGGTTACTTATTTTTGAAGGGTCAAGTTACAAATTAGGGGTGCGTTCTGATGATAAGAAAAGGTTAAAGGAAATTGGGATGGCAGGCTTGATGTTTTATTAGGAATATTGAAAGGTAGAGACAGTGTGTTATGATGTCGGGCTGGGGTAAGCCCCCTTCCCCCGATAAAAAGATAACCTGTTTCCCTGCAACAAACCAGCATCCTTTATTAACCCTCAAGAATATGCAAAAACCAGGACCGGTGAATAAGGAGTATCCCGAAGGCAGCCTGGTCTTTGTGTGGAATGCCGATGCAGGAATGCTCAACGCAATCAGGGATAGTCTGCACAAATGGATCAGTCCCGAAACCTATTCCTGCAAGTTGTGTGCATTAACACATGGTTTTAGCTCCGCCAGGCAGGACTGGAAAGATTTTCTCCGGGATTTTGAACGCCCTGCGTATTTCTGCTACCGGGACACCGTACAGGATACAGGTATTTTGTTGAACTTTCCCGAGACGTACCCACTGGTCCTCGAGCTTCGCAAAGGCCAATGGCTCCCCTTGCTCACTGCTGAGGATTTTAAAGAGATATCCTCCCTGGAGGAACTGATCGAAACCCTGAGAAATAAAATTTCAGAGCGGGGGTTCGATTCAGAGGTTTTGGGGTAGGAGCGAAGGGAAGTTGCAGCCGCAGGAGTTAATTTGTGCATCGGGGGAGGGGGGCACCCCCACCCAGACGCCTGCCCCATTTAGGATTGAGCTGCCCGAAAACTTACATTGATATTTTCGATATAATCCAGGACCTCTTTGCCGCCAATAGTTTTTGAGGAGGAAGTCACAAAATACGGGGGTATTTCAACCCATCCCGCTGCCCGCATCTGATCAAAATACTTTTCGAGGGCTTCTTCCCGGGCGCCCGGTTTTAGCTTATCGGCTTTGGTAAAGACCAACGAAAAGGGAATCCCTTTTATGTTGAGCCATTCCATAAATTCCAGATCGATCGGCAGGGGGGCGTGGCGAATATCTATGAGTAAAAACGCATTGAGGAGTTGCTTACGCTCGATAAAATACCGGGTGATAAATTTTTGAAAACGCGCCTTATCTTTTTTGGAGGTACGGGCATACCCGTAGCCCGGAAGGTCTACCAGAAACCAGTTTTCATTGATCTTAAAGTGATTGATCAATTGGGTTTTCCCCGGCCTTCCCGAGGTTTTAGCGAGTCCTTTACGCTGGGTTAACATATTGATAAGGGAGGACTTACCCACATTCTTCATAAGGTAAATTAAGATAAACAAGTACGATCTGAAACTCGTTACTCCCGGTACGATCTAGAAACTGCGTTTCTGCAACCAGTCGTATAGAATGGCATTGAAGTCCTCAGGATGTTCCATCATCGGGGCGTGCCCACATTTATCAATCCAGAACAGGTCCGAATCCGGAAGCAGTTCGTGGAATTCCTCGGCCACATTGGGCGGGGTCACTGAATCGTTTTTCCCCCATATGATGCAGGTAGGGGTTTCCATCTTCGGCAGGTCTTTTGCCATATTATGGCGGATGGCGCTTTTGGCAATAGAGAGGGTTTTAACCAGTTTCATCCGGTCGTTGACCGTGGCGAAAACTTCGTCTACAATTTCTTTGGTCGCCACTTTGGGATCGTAAAAGACATCCTCTGCCTTTTTCTTGATGAACTCGTAGTCACCCCGCTTGGGATACCCATCGCCCATAGCGCTTTCATATAAACCGGAACTCCCGGTGATCACCAGTGCCTTGACCATTTCAGGATACAGTTTGGTGTGTAGCAGTCCGATATGACCCCCGAGGGAATTGCCTAAAAGGATCACGTCGTTCAGCTTCTTATACTCTATAAACCGCTCGAGGTATTTTGCAAAACTTTTGACATTGGTTTTTAGCAGTGGCATCCCGTATATCGGCAGTTCAGGAACCAGGACCTTATACCCTTTTTCGGGGAAGTAGCTCGTTACCCCCTGAAAGTTGCTCAGCCCTCCCATCAGACCGTGTAAGATAATCAGGGGAGTGCCTTCACCAGTTTCAATATACCGGTAGTTACCGTCTTTAATAATCTGATTTCCCATGGGGTGAATGGCTGCTTTTTAGTTGGCAAATATAGGCATTTCCGCCTAATGGCAATCTGCAGGGCGCGCTGGGATACGGGAAGTCTTAACGCGAATTGTATCCGCATTGGTGCTGGCTTCTTTGGGATACACAGTCGGGATTCTATCCAGATGGGCACGGATAGGGGGCGAAAGGGTTAAAATTGTGAACAAAGTGGGTTTTTGTGGTAAAATGTGGTAATAATTTCTATATATTTGAGTTTTAATTAACAATTCAACCCTCCTTTTGTGACCTCAATCATAGGGACATATGAGTGTAAGGCCGATGCCAAAGGGCGTGTGATGATGCCCGTTGCCCTGAAGAATCAGATGGTTCCCTTCATGAACCAGGGCTTTGTAATCAAGCGATCGGTTTTCCAGCCCTGTCTGGAACTCTACCCGATGTCCGAATGGGATATACTCATGGCGCAAATGAACCGGAAGAATCGCTTCAAAAAGAAGAACAACGATTTTATCCGCCGTTTCACTGCAGGGGTAAAGCTAGTGGAAATAGATGCCACCGGGCGTTTGCTGATCCCAAAAAACCTTATGGCGGTAGCTGGAATTCGCAGGGAAGTAGTGCTGAGTTCCGCGATCAATATCATAGAAATTTGGGATAAGGAGGCGTACGAGCAGGTGCTGGAGGAAACGGCATCTGATTTTGCCGATCTGGCTGAAGAGGTGATGGGGGATGATGGAGACACCATATCATAAGCCGGTATTACTCCATGAAACCGTGGAGGGACTCGCGATTCGGGAAAACGGTGTATATGTAGACGTCACCTTTGGAGGAGGCGGGCACAGTGTTGAGATATTAAAACGTTTGGGGCCAGAGGGCAGGCTTTTTGCCTTTGATCAGGATGAAGCAGCCCGGGCCAACCGACCTGACGACAGTCGCTTTGAATTAATCAGCGCCAATTTCAGGTTTATACGACAGTATTTGAAGTTCTATGGCATTCTGAAAGTTGATGGAATCCTCGGGGATTTTGGGGTTTCGTCCCATCAGTTCGATCAGGCGGATCGAGGTTTTTCAACCCGTTTCGACGCTGAGCTGGACATGCGGATGAATCAAAAAGAAGCGTTGTCTGCCAGGGATTTGGTAAACACCTATCCCGAAGCCCGTCTGCGTGAAGTGTTGTTTCGCTACGGAGAATTGAAGCGGGCAGGAGCCATGGCAAGGGCCATTGTGGCGGCCCGGGCCAACTCGCCTATTCAAACCACAGGGGCGCTCAACGATGTGTTGCGGCCTTACCTGCAGCGGGGGAAAGAGCACAAGGGTTTGGCACAAGCCTACCAGGCGATCCGTATAGAGGTCAACCAGGAGTTGACTGCCCTGGAGGAGTTGCTTCAGCAGTCCGTTGAACTGCTCCGTATAGGTGGCAGGTTGAGCCTTATAAGCTATCACTCCCTGGAGGATCGTATGGTGAAACGGTTTATCCGGAGTGGAAATTTTGAAGGCGTCGTGTCTACCGATTTTTACGGGAACCCCATGACCCCTTTTAAGGCCGTTGGCAAGCCCGGTACACCATCAGCAGAGGAAGTCAGTTCCAACCCGCGTGCACGAAGTGCCCGGTTGCGTGTTGGAGAGCGAATAGCAATAAAAACCAATAAATAACCGATGAAAAAAAACCTGGTAGCCTTGCTTAAAGGACGATTTCTGGTGAGTGGGGATGCTCCCAGAAACTGGCTTTTTATCGTTTTTATATCCCTCCTGGCGACCGTAATGATTGCCAGTTCACATTCGGCGGACCGCAAAGTACACGATATAGCTGCCTTAAATGAAGAAGTAAGGGAACTGCGGAGCGAATTTGTAGAAGTCCGTTCCAGGGTACAACGCCTTAAACTGGAATCGACCATTCGCGAAAACGTCTCCCCCAAGGGGCTCCTCCCCGCGGAATCACCACCTGTAAAAATAATTGTAGCAAAAACCGAACCCTAGCCGTGTCTTTTACCCCAAAACACATATTGATTCGCTTGTATCTGGTCGCCGGAGGGATGTTCCTCTTCGCCCTGGCCGTTATGTTTAAAATGGTCAATATTCAAACCACTGACGGCGATAAGTACCGGGAGCTGGCCATGCAACGAACAGAAAAGATGTTCACCATCGAACCTACCCGGGGCAACTTATATTCGGAGGATGGCAGCCTGCTCGCCACTTCAGTATCCCGATACACCATCCGATTTGACGCGGTCACCGTATCTGCAGCCAATTTTGAAGCCGGGGTGGGGCCCCTTTCCAGGGCCCTTTCTGAAATGCTCGGGAAACCGGTTTCGCATTTCGAGAGCATCCTGAGGAAAGCGCGGGCTTCCAAAGATCGCTATGCCCTGATCGCACGGAACCTCGATTATACACAATATAAAGCCATTAAGGAGTTTCCGCTTTTCAAGTTGGGGCCCTATAAAGGAGGTATCATTGCCGAGCAGAAAATCGTGCGGGAACATCCTCTGGGAAAAATTGCCGAACGCAGCGTAGGTTACGAGCGATTTGACGAAAACGGATATGCCACCCGCGTAGGGTTGGAAGGTGCCTTCGGCCGCTACCTCAGGGGTATTGAGGGCAAGCGGTTAAAACAGAAAATTGCCAAAGGACAGTGGAAGCCTATTGGTCTGGACAACATCATTGAGCCTCAGGATGGCTATGATGTGATCTCAACGATCGACATCAACATCCAGGATATCGCACACCATGCCCTTCTTGCCCAATTGGAGCACTACAAGGCAGAACACGGGAGTGTAATTGTCATGGAAACTGCCACCGGGGAGATTAAAGCGATCAGTAACCTGGGTCGTACCGAACAGGATACGTACTACGAACGATTGAATTACGCCATTGGTGAATCCCACGAGCCCGGATCGACATTTAAACTGATGTCTTTGGTAGCGGCTATGGAAGATGGCAAGCTCGATACCGGGACGGTGGTCGATACCGAAAAAGGAATTTGGAGGATTTACGATCGCGTTGTACGGGATTCCCGGAGGGGAGGTTATGGGGAAATCAGTGTGGGAAAGGCCTTTGAGGTTTCCTCCAATACTGCCTTTGCCAAAATGATCCATGAAAATTATAAGGATGACCCTTCGGAATTTACCGATCGTCTCCGCGCCATGGGGCTCGACAAAGAACTCGGAATGCCCATAAAAGGGGAAGGTATACCGGTTATAAGGAGTCCTGGTGAAAAGGGATGGTCGGGTATTTCCCTGGCCTGGATGTCCCATGGATACGAAGTATCCCTTACGCCTTTGCAAACCCTGGCGTTTTACAATGCCATAGCCAACGACGGGGAACTGGTGCGCCCCAGGCTTATAAAAGAAGTACGGGAATGGAACCGGACGGTAGCCCACTTTGATAAGGAGGTCCTGAATCCCGCCATTTGCTCACAACAGACCGTTCAGAAAGTTCAACAGTTACTGCGAAATGTAGTCGCCAGTCCCGATGGGACGGGACACGGCCTGGAATCTCCGTTTTTATCCCTGGCCGGTAAAACAGGTACCGCCCAGAAAAATTACGCCTCAAAGGACCCGGATAAGCTGGGGTATATTTCCACTTTCGCGGGTTACTTCCCCGCGGACGACCCCCAGTATTCCTGTATCGTAGTCATCCATGAACCCGATAAGAGCGTTGGATATTACGGGGCGGATGTCGCAGGGCCGGTCTTTAATTCTGTCGCCAGCAAAATCACCTCAAACAAACCCGTGGAGACCCGCCTGGAGAACCTGGCTGTAGCCTCCTCCGGTTTGGATCAGGAGTACTCCGGGTATTACACCCTGGCACAACAACAATTTATGGAGGTCCCTGATTTGGAGGGGATGAGTGGTATGGATGCCGTATCCCTGCTGGAAAATCTCGGGGTGGAGGTAGAAATTCGCGGGAATGGCAAGGTAAAAAAACAGTCGGTTTCCAAGGGGACAGACCTGAAGGGAGTCACAAAAATTATTCTGGAACTCTCATGAAGCAGCTCAAAGACTTGTTGTTTGGAGTATCCATTAAAGCGGTCAGCGGATCCACGGCTATCGGGGTTCGGGAAATCTGTTTTGATTCCAGGCGTATTGAGTCAGGGGATGTTTTTGTAGCCATAAGCGGCACTGAGGCCGACGGGCATAAATTTATGGATAAGGCTATAGGAATGGGGGCCCGGGCAGTGATCTGTGAGCAAATTCCACAAACCCTGATGGATGAGGTGACCTATGTGGAAGTTCCGGACAGTCAGCAAGCCCTGGCAATCATGGCCTCGAATTTTTACGGTAACCCTTCAAAGAACTTAAGGTTGGTTGGCGTCACCGGGACCAATGGCAAAACCACAGTTACTTCCCTTTTGTACCAGCTCTTTAAAATTGCAGGGTATAAGGTAGGGCTGATAAGTACCATTCGGATACTGGTGGACGATGTGGAATACGAAACAAAACTGACCACCCCGGATGCCCTGACGATCAACAGGCACATGGCGCTTATGAATGAGGCGGGTGTGGAATTCTGTTTTATGGAGGTCAGCTCTCATGGAATTGCCCAGCGAAGGGCGGAGGGTTTGCATTTTGAAGGGGCTGTATTTACCAATCTCTCCCACGATCACCTGGACTATCATAAAACCTTCGCCGCCTATCGGGATACCAAGAAAAAACTCTTTGACGGCCTGTCCAAACAGGCTTTTGCGCTTACCAATGCAGATGATAAGAACGGCCTGGTCATGATTCAGAATACCCGGGCACAAAAACTCACATATGCCTTGAAAACCTATGGGGATTTCAGGGCCCAAATCCTGGAACAGCAGTTGGACGGCCAACTGCTCAAAATCGGGGAACACGAGGTTTGGACAAAGCTTATCGGGGCCTTTAACGCTTATAATATCCTGGCGATTTACGCGACAGCCAGCCTATTGGGGCTTGAGTCCATGGAGATTTTGCAGGGCATCAGCCAGTTGCAAAACGTGGACGGGCGCTTTCAGCACTTTGTTTCAAAAAATAAGGTAACGGCAATTGTCGATTATGCCCACACGCCGGACGCGATTAAAAATGTGTTGACAACAATCAACACGTTGAGGACTGGAAATGAAAACGTCATCACCGTAGTGGGGTGTGGTGGTGATCGTGACAAGTCTAAGCGTCCGGTTATGGGGCATATCGCTTCTCAGATGAGCGATACGGCAATTTTGACCTCAGACAACCCCAGATCCGAGGATCCCGGGACAATCATCCGTGAGATGGAAGCCGGGGTAGAAGCCCAAAACAGCCGAAAAATCATTTCCATCGAGGACCGCAGGCAGGCGATACGCACCGCCTGTAAGCTTGCCGCCCCCGGGGATATCATCCTGATTGCCGGGAAAGGGCATGAAACCTATCAGGAAATAAAAGGGGTGCGTCGCGATTTTGACGATTATCAGATTGCCAGGGAAGAACTGGAAAAACAAGAGGCCAATGCGTAAACGCTCAGGCCTGTACTAATAAAAGCAAAGGACAGATGTTGTATTACCTGTTTGAGTATTTGGAAAATGAGTACCAGTTTCCCGGGGCTTCGCTTTTCCAGTTCCTCACCTTCAGGGCGGGGATGTCAGTACTCCTGTCTCTTATACTGGCCACAGTCTACGGCAAACGGATCATCCGCATGTTACAGCGCAAACAAGTCGGGGAAACCGTTCGCGATCTGGGCCTGGAAGGCCAACAGGAAAAGGCGGGAACCCCAACTATGGGTGGGATCATCATCATATTCGCCACACTTATCCCGGTTTTGCTCTTTGCCCGTTTAGACAATATCTACGTCATCCTGCTCATTGTAACCATGCTCTGGATGGGGGTTATCGGCTTTATAGATGACTACATTAAGATCTTTAAAAAGAATAAAGAAGGGTTAAAAGGGAGGTTTAAGGTGCTCGGACAAGTTGTCCTGGGGCTTATTGTAGGAGCCACCCTCTACTTTCATCCAGATGTCACCGTTCGGGAAAAGAACTATTCGGTCATTACCCCGGATTATCAGTTGGAGCAGGTACAGGGGGGTGAAGTCAAGTCCCTGGTGACCAATTTGCCCTTTTTTAAGAACAACCAGCTCGATTATGCCAATTGGATCAGCTGGATGGGAGATGGGGCTGAGCAGTACGCCTGGCTTTTATTTATTCCCATAGTGATTTTCATTGTCACGGCGGTCTCCAATGGAGCGAATCTCACCGATGGTATTGACGGCCTTGCGGCAGGTTCCTCTGCGATTATCGTGTTGACCCTGGGAATATTCGCCTGGGTGTCCGGGAACATCATCTTTTCGGAATACCTGGACATCTTTTTTATTCCAAAGGCAGGTGAGCTCGTTGTTTTTATCACCGCATTTGTGGGTGCCCTCATCGGGTTTTTATGGTATAACGCCTACCCAGCCCAGGTTTTTATGGGAGATACGGGCAGTCTGACCATTGGGGGCGTCATTGCGGTAATCGCCCTGATCGTGCGAAAGGAGCTGCTGATTCCCATCCTGTGCGGGATTTTTTTCGCAGAATCCCTTTCCGTGATGATACAGGTGTCCTATTTCAAATACACCCGAAAAAGATATGGTGAGGGGAAGCGTGTATTTCTCATGTCACCCCTGCACCACCACTATCAGAAAAAGGGATACCACGAGAGTAAGATTGTTACCCGGTTCTGGATCGTCGGGATCCTGCTGGCCATTATCACCATTGTGACCCTTAAAATTCGGTAATGGGCAAAGGGCGGTTGGCAATACTGGGGGCCGGGGAAAGTGGAGTGGGCGCCGCGATATTAGGAAAGGAGAAAGGGTACGAAGTGTTTGTTTCAGACTTCGGCCAGATTGGAGAAAAATACAAGAACGTTCTTTTACAGCATGAAATTGAGTGGGAAGAAGGCGGACACACTGAGGCCAGGCTACTTACTGCGGGGCTGTGCGTAAAAAGTCCGGGCATCCCGGATACAGCTCCTGTTGTGGTTGCGATCAGGGAGGCGGGGATTTCCGTAATCTCAGAGATCGAATTCGGGAGTTGGTTTACCTCGGCCCGGCTTATCGCAATTACCGGAAGCAACGGCAAGACCACCACGGCCATGCTCACCTACCACCTCTTAAAAGAAGGGGGTTTGGATGTGGGTCTGGCTGGGAATATCGGGGACAGTTTTGCCTTAAAAGTTATCCGGGAGCCCCGGGAGTATTACGTACTCGAGGTCAGCAGCTTCCAACTCGATGGGATTCGGGATTTTCACCCGCATATTTCAATGATCACCAATATCACGCCGGATCACCTGGATCGGTATGGGTATCAGATGGAATTGTATATCCGATCCAAACTGCGGGTCTTTGAGAATCAGACCGAGGCCGATCATTTCATTTACGACCTGGATGACCCGGTGCTGGCTCGTGAAATAGACCCTGGCACTATGCGACCTCAGACCTGGCCGCAGACCTTTGAAAAGCGCCTTGAAAAAGGCGGCATGCTCAACGAGAACCAAATTGAAATACGAACGAATAATAATGTATTGAAAATGAACACGGATTCCCTCGCCCTGGAAGGGCAACACAATGTTAAGAACACGATGGCCGCCGCTACTGTGGCCCAATTGCTGGGTATTCGCAAAGAGACGATTCGCCAGAGTGTGGCCACTTTTCAGGGTGCGCCTCACAGACTCGAAAAAGTCCTTAAGATACAGCACGTACAATACATTAACGACTCTAAGGCCACCAATGTAAATGCTACCTATTACGCATTGGATAGCATGAAAAACCCCACGGTCTGGATCGTTGGAGGTGTGGATAAAGGCAATGATTATCGGTCGCTTTTGCCCCTGGTACGGGAAAAAGTCAAGGCGATCATCTGTCTGGGAATGGACAACGCGCCCATTGTTGAAGCCTTTGGGAACGTCGTGGATCTTGTCGTGGAGACCTATGCGATGTCGGAAGCTGTAAAAGTGGCTTATAAGATTGCCAAAAAGGGGGATACTGTTTTGCTTTCTCCGGCCTGTGCGAGCTTCGATCTTTTTGAGAACTACGAAGACCGGGGGAATCAGTTTAAATCAGCCGTTCAATCTTTATAATCATGAAGGCGTTTTTACAACATCTGGAAGGGGATAAGGCCATATGGGCAGTGGTTGCGCTGTTGGCCCTGTTTTCCTTTCTGCCTGTTTACAGCGCCAGTAGTAATTTGGTCTATGTGGTCGGGAATGGGACCACTATCGGGCATTTGCTGAAACACGGGATGTTGTTGATTCTCGGTTTTGGGATTATCTACGGGATGCACAAGATTCCCACCCATTATTTCAAAGGGCTCTCGATTATCGCATTGCCTGTGGTCATTCTTTTATTGATTTATACCCTGGCCCAGGGAACGACTATTGAAGGGGCCAACGCCAGCCGTTGGATTCATTTGCCTGTTGTGGGAATTACCTTTCAGACATCAAACCTGGCTGCCGTAGCCCTTATGATCTACGTGGCCCGGTATTTATCCAAAATCAGGGATCGCAGAATATCATTCAAGGAAAGCATTATCCCGCTCTGGCTGCCGGTAAGTGTGATCCTGCTGTTGATCCTGCCCGCGAACTTTTCGACTGCGGCCATCCTTTTTGTGATGGTACTCACCCTTTGTTTTCTGGGGGGGTATCCTTTAAAATACCTGATCGGGATTGTGGTTTCAGGCCTGGCCGTCTTAGCCCTCTTTGTACTCCTTGCCAAAGCTATTCCGGATGTATTTCCAAATCGTGTGGATACCTGGATGAGCCGGGTGGAGCATTATTGGGATGGTACGGACGGGGTAGGGGATTACCAGATCGAGAAGGCCAAAATTGCCATTGCCAGCGGGGGCGTAATGGGCAACGGGGCTGGAAAAAGCGTGATGAAGAATTTCCTCCCGCAGAGCTCCTCGGATTTTATATATGCCATCATTGTCGAAGAATACGGGTTGTTGGGAGGTTTTTTGTTGATGTTCCTCTACCTGTTGCTTCTCTTCCGGATTGTGGTGGTGGCCAATGCAAACACCTCGGTCTTCGGAAAACTTGTAGTGATGGGAGTAGGCCTGCCGATCATCTTTCAGGCCCTGATCAATATGGCTGTGGCGGTGGAGCTCTTCCCGGTAACCGGGCAGACCCTGCCCCTGATTAGCAGTGGCGGAACCTCTATCTGGATGACCTGTATGGCGATCGGAGTAGTATTGAGCGCGAGCCGGAACCCGCGGATGGGTGAAGAAATAACGGATAAAAACAAAGAGGAAAACCCTCTGGAGGTATTAAGTGGACAACTATAGGTTTTTACTTTCCGGAGGAGGAACCGGAGGACATATATATCCCGCTGTCGCCATAGCCGATGAGCTCAGGCGCAGACATCCCCGGGCACAGTTCCTTTTCGTAGGGGCCAGGGACCGGATGGAGATGGAAAAAGTGCCTCAGGCCGGATATGAGATCAAAGGACTCTGGATTAGCGGACTGGAGCGTAAAATAACACTGAAAAACCTGCTGTTTCCTGTGAAACTGCTGGCGAGCCTGATGAAAGCAAATGCGATCATAACAGATTTTAAACCCCACCTGGTTATCGGTACCGGGGGATTTGCCAGTGGGCCAACACTGCGAATGGCCTCATCAAGGGGGATACCCTGTGTATTGCAGGAACAGAATTCCTTTGCCGGAATTACCAACAAGTGGCTGGCGGCCAGGGCGGAGAGGATCTTTGTGGCCTATCCGGGGATGGAACGCTTTTTTCCAAAGGCGAAAATCCGGTTTACCGGGAATCCTGTCCGGGCTGAATTAAGTGAGTCCCTGCCCGATAAACAAGAGGCCAAAGGAACGTTAAACCAACATCAGGATCAAAAGACATTG
>CAZEQO010000012.1:24656-26175 GCA_964514365.1 uncultured Robiginitalea sp.
TTAATAGAGGCGGAACTCGGATTTCTGCAGGAACTTGGATTTCAAATCCTGTGGCAGTGCGGGAAAGGCTATTATCAAACCTATAAAAAGTATACGGCTCCCGGGGTAGAGGTTACTCCTTTTATCAAGGATATGCGTACCGCTTTAGCCTCGGCAGACCTGATTATTTCCAGGGCCGGTGCAGGTTCTGTATCGGAACTCGCCCTGGTGGGTACCCCGGTATTGTTTATACCATCCCCCAATGTAGCCGAAGACCATCAGCGTAAAAACGCGGAGGCCATTGTGGCGAAAAAAGCAGCAGTGATGTTACTGGAATCCGAATTGGAGGAATCCTTTGAGAAAACAATGGAGGGGCTGGTCGCAAACCCCGAAGGAATGCGGACCATGGGTGCTGCCTTTAAGGAACTGGCAAAGCCCGGTGCCACGGCGGCTATAGTCGATGAAATTGAAGTGCTCCTTTATAAAGCCAAGAGCCATGAATAAAATTGAGCGGATATACTTTATCGGAGCGGGGGGCATTGGTATGTCGGCCCTGGCCCGGTATTTTGTACATCTGGGCAAACCTGTGGCCGGCTACGACAAAACACGCACACCCCTTACCGACACCCTGGAATCAGAGGGGATTGCCCTGCATTTTGAGGATGCGGTCTCCCAAATTCCCGAGGCATTTCGTACCCCGGAGGGAACCCTGGTCGTATATACCCCCGCTGTTCCGGATTCACATTCGGAATTGAATTATTTCCGCAGCAGGCACTTCCAGATTAAAAAACGGGCAGAAGTGCTGGGCCTGATCAGCAGCAACAGCCGTTGCCTGGCTGTGGCAGGGACGCACGGGAAGACTACGACATCGTGTATCCTGGCGCACCTGCTCCATGAAGCAGGCCTTGAGTTCACTGCTTTTTTGGGGGGTGTCTCTGAAGACTTTGGCAGCAATTTCGTGCTGGAGGGCACGGAGTTTACCGTTGTGGAGGCCGATGAGTACGATCGTTCCTTCCTGTGGCTGACCCCTGAAGTGGCTTGTGTTACGTCTATGGATGCCGATCATCTCGACATCTATGGGAGCGGGGAGGCGTTGGAAGAGTCCTTCAGGGAGTTTGCCGGAAAATTAAAAATCGGGGGGACATTGCTGGTGCGCAAGGGACTCCCCCTAAAAGGTCTGAGTTATGGTATCGAAGACGATTCAGACTACTGTATCCGCAATCTGCGCCAGGATGCAGACGGATATGTGTTTAGTATTCAAACGCCTCAGCAGGAATTTGAGGAGGTGCGCTTTTCGAAACCCGGGCATCATAACCTGCTCAATGGCCTGGCAGCTTTTGCGATGGCGATGCAGGTGACGAAAGATCCCGAACCCCTGATTCGCGGGTTGGGAACATTTAAGGGTGTGGAACGCAGGTTCTCGGTAATGCACAAAGGCGAACAACAAGTATATGTGGACGACTACGCCCATCATCCGCGAGAGATCGATGCGGTCTACCAGGCCCTGCGGGAGAATTACCCTTCGGCCCGGATTCTGGCT
>CAZEQO010000012.1:26278-30771 GCA_964514365.1 uncultured Robiginitalea sp.
GAATTCGAATAAAAAGATGGTGTCCAAAATCGATTTAATCCCTGAAATCAGGGCGCGAAAGCCCCAGGTGCTTGTCACCATGGGTGCCGGGGATATCGGTCAGCAGGCCCAATTCATTAAAAAAGCTTTACGTGATGCGAGTTAACTGGAATGTTTTAAAATTATTAGGTCTAATAAGCTGTACTACTGTACTGTATGCTTTTTCTGAGGTGCGTAGTTCAGATCGGAAAATTAAAGAGGTGCACATTGCATTTGAGGAAGGGGAGAACTTTTACCTCACGGAGAGTTCGGTTAATAAATTGTTAATACAAAAATATGGCCTGCTCCGGAATGCACCCAAAGAAGGGGTAGTTTTGAATACTATAGAGTCGGTCTTGCAGACCTCTGATATGGTTAAAAATGCCCAAGTATATCTTACTGTTGACGGTGACCTGTACGCAAAAATTACGCAGCGCAAACCCATCGGTCGTGTAGCGGGGGCCCATCCGTTTTACCTCGATGATGAGGGTATGAAAATGCCTCTGTCTCCCAGTCACTCTGCACGAGTCCCAATCATTACGGGTGAAATCACTGGCAAAACCCTCGAGGATGCCTATGTGATCTTAAATTTTATAAATCAGGATCCCTTTCTCAGTAAGAATGTGATTGGTATCCATATCGAAGGGGAATCCGATTATCATTTAAAATTCCGTTTAGAGCACTTTGTGGTGCGCCTCGGGGATACCTCCGGCCTGGCGGAAAAGTTTAAGAATTTTAAAGCTTTCTACGCCCAGGCGACTTTGGAAAATACCCTGATGTCGTACCAGGTAGTGAGTCTGGAATTTGATAACCAGGTAGTTTGTACAAAAATTTAATGCAGCCATGGAGCAAAAGAATTATTCAGTAGGTCTTGACATTGGTACCACAAAAATTGTGGCCATAATCGGCAGGGAAAACGAGTACGGCAAAATTGAGGTCCTGGGGATCGGGCGGTCCCGCAGCCTGGGGGTACATCGGGGGGTAGTCAATAATATTACCCAGACGATTCAGTCCATACAGCAGGCAGTGGACCAGGCTGTAGAGAATTCAGGTATTGAAATCGATTCCGTCACGGTGGGAATTGCCGGGCAGCACATCCGTTCCCTGCAGCACAGCGACTATATCACCCGACCGAATCCGGAAGAGGTCATCGGGGAAGAAGACCTGGAAAAGCTTTGCAACCAGGTGTATAAACTTGTCATGCTTCCCGGGGAGGAGATCATACACGTACTTCCTCAGGAACACAAGGTCGACGGGCAGGCGGAAATCAAACAACCTATCGGTATGTACGGAGGTCGCCTTGAGGCGAACTTCCATGTGGTTGTGGGGCAGGTGTCCTCTATTAAGAATATAGGGCGGTGCATTAAGAGTGCCGGCCTGGACCTGGATAATATCACCCTGGAGCCCCTTGCCTCGGCCAATGCCGTACTGAGCCAGGAAGAAAAGGAAGCGGGCGTAGCCCTGATCGATATCGGGGGCGGAACCACCGACCTGGCCATCTTTAAGGATGGGATTATCCGGCACACGGCAGTCATCCCTTTTGGGGGGAATGTGATTACCGAAGACATCAAAGAGGGGTGTTCCATTATCGAGAAACAGGCAGAATTGCTGAAGTTAAAGTTTGGCTCGGCCTGGCCCGGGGAAAACAAGGACAACGAAATTGTTTCCATTCCGGGACTCCGGGGACGGGAACCTAAGGAGATCTCCCTTAAAAACCTTTCGAAGATTATCCACGCCCGCGTGGTTGAAATCATTGAGCAGGTGTATCTGGAGATCAAGAATTACGGCCATGAAGATCAGAAGAAGAAGCTTATCGCTGGAATCGTACTCACAGGGGGAGGCAGCCAGTTAAAGCACCTGAAACAACTCGTGGAGTACATTACCGGTATGGATACCCGGATCGGATATCCGAACGAGCATTTGGCCGGGGATTCAGATCAGGAAATAGCCAGCCCCACCTATGCCACCGCTGTGGGACTGCTGATGAATTCTGTGGAGAACAAACACCGCAATGAGAAGCGGAAGGAAGAGGCCAATGTTGAGGCTTTCGATGAAGACTTCGTTCTGGAGAATGTCACGGAGACAGAAAGCCAGTCCGCCGCGATGGGAAGGGAGCGCAAATCTGTGCTCGACCGTTGGGCAGACCGCCTTAAAGAATTTTTAGACAATGCTGAATAAGGGACCTCAGGTCTTAAAGTTAAACCGCAATACGAATAAAATAAACATATATGGAAATGGATAACATCACCTTTGATTTACCCAAAAACCAAAGTAACGTCATCAAGGTCATCGGCGTTGGGGGAGGAGGAAGCAACGCGATCAACCATATGTTCCAGGCCGGGATTCACGGTGTGGACTTTGTGATCTGCAACACCGATGCCCAGGCGCTTCAAAACAGCTCTGTGCCCAATAAAATCCAGCTCGGGGTTACCCTGACGGAAGGACTGGGCGCGGGGGCGAATCCCGAGGTAGGGGAGCAGGCCGCTTTGGAGAGTATGGAAGAGGTAAAACAAATGCTATCCACCAACACTAAAATGGTTTTTGTCACTGCCGGAATGGGCGGGGGTACTGGTACGGGTGCCGCTCCCGTAATCGCCAGGCAGGCCAAAGAAATGGATGTCCTCACGGTGGGTATCGTGACCATGCCCTTTCAGTTTGAAGGGAAAACGCGGTGTCACCAGGCGCAGAAGGGAATTGAAAAACTCCGGAATAATGTGGATTCGCTGATCGTCATCAATAACAATAAATTGCGGGAGGTATACGGAAACCTTGGGTTTAAGGCCGGGTTTGCGAAGGCAGATGAGGTCCTGGCCACGGCAGCACGCGGAATTGCCGAGGTTATTACCCACCACTTTACCCAGAATATCGACCTCAGGGATGCCAAAACAGTGCTTTCCAATAGCGGCACGGCCATTATGGGTTCTTCTATGGCATCAGGTTCCTCAAGGGCTCAGGAGGCCATTGCGAAAGCCCTGGATTCCCCACTGTTGAACGACAACAAGATTAAAGGAGCCAAGAATGTACTCCTGTTGATCGTTTCCGGTTCCCAGGAGATCACCATCGATGAGATTGGGGAAATTAATGACCATATCCAGGTGGAGGCCGGGCATAGCGCCAACATCATTATGGGTGTCGGGGAGGATGAAAACCTCGGGGAAGCCATTGCGGTTACCGTTATCGCTACAGGTTTTAACGTCGATCAGCAAGATGAAATAGTCAATACAGAGTCCAAGAAAATCATCCATACCCTGGAAGATGAGCAAAAGGCCCAACAGGACCTGAGTGAAGAAAAGGTAGTACACACCCTGGAATTGGAAGAAGAATTCACAGAGGCAATCGTACAGCAGCCCGAGATGGATCTGGTTCCGACGACCCAGTTTATCAGAAACTTCAATGTGTTTTACGACGAAGTGGTCGCAGAGCCTTCTGAAGAGGACTTTGTCTTTGTTGATTCAAAGGACCTGATCCGGGATATCGAAGTGGTCGATCCACAGGTTGTATCCCCGGAAGCTGAAAAAGAGGACCAGTTTGCCCTTGCTTTTGATATGCCCCTGGCGCCAAAGCAGGAAGATGAAATCCCTGAGGAAGAGGAGAAGGAAACCGTCATTACTTTTGATTTGGGCGAAGATCTCAATGATATGGAAGTCCGCGACCACGTGGAAATCACCCCGGTGCTGGAATACGAAAAAGAAGGGGAAACCAGATACAGCCTCGATGAGTATCTCGATCTGGAAAAAAAACTGACCGGAGCCACTTCCAAGGCAGAGCACTACGATCCGAAACTGACCGGGGGGGAACTCGTATTTGAACACAAGGTGGCGGATAAACCGGAGAATCCGGCCGCTCCTGAAACCCAGGAACCCACAGACCGCCCCATTTCTGAAATTTTAAAGGAGCGGGCCGATGAAAGAAGGCGTAAACTCAAGGACTTCAATTATAAATTCCAGCACAACCGGGCCAATATTGATGAAATTGAAAAGCAACCGGCCTATAAGCGCCAGGGTGTGGATTTAAACCAGACGCCTGACGGAGAGGGGAAAGTATCGCGCACTACACTGAGCGAGGACAGCAATGATGAATTGCGACTGCGTTCTAATAATTCCTTCCTCCACGACAATGTAGATTAAGTGCCTGAAGCAGGAGATTATTGACAGAGACCCGGGAAGATCGCTTCCCGGGTTTTTTTTATCTTCGTACACCTAATTTAATAATGAAAAAATGGCTTTGCAGGAACAGGTAATGCAGGAATTAAAAGCAGCTATGAAGGCGAAAGACACGGTAGCACTGGAATCGCTACGGGCGATTAAATCCGCCCTTCTAATAGCTAAAACAGATAAAGGCGGGGGCGGAACAATGACTGAGGATGAAGAAATTGCCCTGGTCCAGAAACTCGTAAAGCAGCGCAGGGACAGTGCGGCTATCTTTACCGAACAGGGTAGGGATGACCTCGCGGCCCCTGAACTGGAGCAGATCGC
>CAZEQO010000013.1:0-26927 GCA_964514365.1 uncultured Robiginitalea sp.
AGAGGCCGCATTTTCCAGCGCAATACGGGTCACTTTCTTAGGATCTATGATCCCGGCCTTCATCATATCGACGTACTTTTCAGATTTGGCGTCATATCCGAAATCTCCTTTTCCCTCATGAACCTTGCTGACCACAACGGAACCTTCTCCTCCGGCGTTTTCAACAATGGTGCGAAGGGGAGCTTCGATAGCACGTGCCACAATCGCCAATCCGGTTTCTTCATCTGCGTTTTCAACTTTTACTTTTGAAAGGACAGACTTGGCGCGAACCAGGGCGACGCCACCTCCGGCAACAATACCTTCTTCCACAGCCGCGCGGGTTGCGTGGAGGGCATCGTCAACCCGGTCTTTTTTCTCCTTCATCTCTACTTCAGATGCAGCACCCACATAGAGTACAGCGACACCGCCGGCCAATTTGGCCAACCGCTCCTGAAGTTTTTCCTTGTCGTAGTCAGAGGTCGTAGATTCGATCTGAGACTTGATCTGGCTTACGCGCGCTTTGATATCCTTGGCAGCTCCGGACCCGTTCACCAGGGTGGTGTTGTCCTTGTCAATGCTCACTTTTTCACATGTACCAAGCATATCGACAGAGGCGTTTTCCAGGGTGAATCCACGCTCTTCGGAAATTACGGTACCTCCTGTTAAAATGGCGATATCTTCAAGCATTGCTTTTCTGCGGTCTCCGAATCCCGGCGCTTTAACAGCCGCGATTTTGAGGCTTCCGCGAAGTTTGTTCACCACCAGTGTGGCCAGGGCCTCTCCATCCACATCTTCTGCGATGATCAACAGGGGCTTTCCGGATTGAGCTACCGGTTCGAGAACGGGAAGCAAATCCTTCATGGTCGAAATCTTCTTGTCGAAAAGAAGGATGTAAGGGCTGTCCAGTTCTGAAATCATCTTCTCAGAATCGGTAACGAAATAAGGCGAAAGGTACCCGCGATCGAATTGCATACCTTCTACAACATCCACATAGGTGTCTGTACCTTTGGCTTCTTCCACGGTAATCACACCCTCCTTACCGACTTTCTTGAAAGCCTGGGCGATCAGGTCGCCGATGGCTTCTTCATTGTTGGCTGAAATGGACGCTACCTGCTTGATCTTATCGGAAGAGTCACCTACTTTTTTGGATTGTTTGTCGAGGTTTTCAACAATGGCCTCCACGGCTTTGTCGATCCCGCGCTTCAAATCCATTGGGTTTGCACCTGCGGCGACATTTTTAAGGCCTTCCTTAACGATTGCCTGCGCCAGTACGGTTGCCGTAGTGGTTCCGTCTCCGGCCAGGTCGTTGGTTTTGGAAGCTACTTCTTTAACCATTTGGGCGCCCATATTTTCAAGGGCATCTTCCAATTCGATTTCCTTGGCGACGGTCACTCCATCCTTGGTAACTACAGGGGCTCCAAAGGACTTGCTGATGATCACATTACGTCCTTTAGGACCCAGGGTTACTTTTACGGCATCCGCAAGGGCATTTACGCCTCGCTTCAGTCCGTCTCTTGCTTCAATGTCAAAGGTTATATCTTTTGCCATAATATTTTTAGAATTTAAGTTGGATTAAAAAAACAGGGAAGTCCACTGTCTTTATTTTGTTCCGTTTCTTTAAATGATTGCGAGAATATCGCTTTCCCGCATCATGAGGTAGTCTGAACCATCGAATTTAAGCTCGGTGCCGGAGTATTTTCCGTACAGTACGGTATCTCCTTCTTTCACAGTCATGTCCTCATCCTTGGTGCCGGGCCCGACAGCGACAACTTTCCCTTTTTGTGGTTTTTCTTTTGCCGTATCTGGAATAATGATGCCAGAGGCTGTTTTGGTCTCGGCAGCCATAGGTTCAACCAGGACTCGGTCTGCCAATGGTTTGATGTTTACTTTAGCCATATTAATCGCTTTTAAATTGATTTAAAGTTTCGTTCTTTGGAGGCACAAACTATGCCAGTGCTAAAAAACTGACAGTTTGTAAAACAAAAATGCCAGCTTGTCATTTAAGCTGGCATTTTGAAATTTTATACTGCACTTATTGCAGGGTGTCTATAGGACTTGTACCATCCGGAGCCGGAAGTTCTTCCGGGATTTCATCTGGGAGGGTTTCCGGGACGCTTTCCACTCCGTCTTGTTGGAGTAGTTTAGATTCGGCTTCCTGAAAGTTAGATTTCAGGGCGACGTTTGAAAGCAGGATCAGGGCGATCAGGATCGTGGCCAGGGTCCAGGTAGATTTGTCCAGGAAATCCCCGGTTTTCTTTACCCCGCCTACAACCTGGTTACCACCACCTCCAAAGGAAGAAGAAAGCCCGCCACCTTTAGGGTTCTGTACCATGACTACGAGCATCAATAACAGACACACAATGATGATCAGAATTAGGAATATGGAAAAAGTGCTCATGGGTTTCGGTGCTATTTTTTGGCGCGGAGTTTCTCCACAGCCTGAATTTGGTCTGCAAAGAAACTACTTTTTTCCGGATATTTCAAAATCAGAATCCGGTAGGCCTGAATCGCCTTTTTAAACTTTCCCTGTTCCAGATATACACGAGCCAGGGTTTCTGTCATCAATTGCTTTTTATCGATCTTCAGGGACTGTGAAATATCGACCTTTGGGATGTCTGGATCCCCTGGTTTTATTTTCGGATTGTCCGCAATAAAGCGGTCGATCAACTCGAATTTTTTTTCCCGATCCGAATCAGCTTCCCGGGTTTCCTGCTGATTTTCGATTTCAGCGATTTCAGCGGCCTCTTTTTGTGCTTCCCTGGGAGCCATTTGTGTCAGCTGCAACCATTGGGAGAAAGAATGCCGCTCATCCCTGGTAAACTCCAGGGGGCTTCCTATTTTCAATCTCTCTTTGGCTTCTGCCTTAGCCAGCTCGAGGTTCTTATCCATTTCGGGATCCTTGGAGCGAAAGAGTTTCGGGTCGAGGATTTTATCTGCCTCTTGTGTATTTCTCGGCAGCGGGCTGTCTTCTTCCTTCTGAATCATATCCGTATCCCTCCCGGGGTTGGGAATCACTTCTTCAGAGATGATTTCCTGATCGGCCAGGGCGTGCTGCCCGGATATCGCATCGGCGATTCGGTTTGGGATAAACTCTTCTGAGGTTATCAGGTCAAAAAGTACTTCCCGGTCTGCAGTGCAGGCCGCAGTGGTTTTCAGGGCCTGGTTGTATTTGTAACTGTTCAGGTGTTTTAAACCATAAAGGTGCATAGCACGGGCAGCCTGAAACCATGGGTAGGCCTCAATCAACTCTTCGAGTTGCCCGGTCTGGGACTCGGTTTGAACCGCTTTGGGATCTCTGAGCAGGTATGTAAAATCTGATACATTCATCGTTTTACCAGTCGGCCAGGGACCGGGTAAATATATCCTGATTGATTCGTTCGAATATTTCCCTGTGGGCTTCATCCCGGACAGAGGCCAGCTGGGCACTTCCCGGGTAATCGTAGAAGAAAGAGAAACGCTGTTCAAAATTCGTATCTTCCTTAGTGTTGTTGTAGAAACGGACATTGACCGTTATAGTCAGGCGGTTTTGAGCGGCCCGTTGTTCTGCGGTGGCCGTCATGGGGGAGACCCGGTACTCGACTATTTCCCCTTCGTAAAGGAGGTCGCCATTGGAGGAAACCAGATCGAGACTGGTTTGGTTCAGGATCAGATCCTGCAGGGAGAGGGTGTAATCCCGATCCAGGCCGGGATCGAAAACGGATCCCGGACTCTGGGAGGCGTAGTTCTGAAAGTAATTCACCTGAAATGTCTTGGCGTCCCCAACATCCCCACCGGTAAAATTATAGGCCCCGCACCCCATCAGCAGGGCAAGGCCTGACAGCACAAAAAACATACGGAAAAACGTGTTGCGGGCGTGCATAGTTGAGGGCTTTAGAGGTCGTATTGTTTGATTTTACGATAGAGGGTGCGTTCTGAAATACCGAGTTCTGCAGCTGCCGCTTTGCGTTTCCCTTTGTTACGCTCCAGGGATTTGGCAATCAGTTCGATTTCTTTTTGTTGGAGGGAAAGGGTTTCCTCTTCCTCGATTTCTTCGGCAAAATGGTATTTATCCCCGGTTGGCCTGGAAGCTGCCGAACCGGTTATTTCAACTTCGGTGTGGGCAGGGGGGAGGACGGCTATCGCAGATTTCTCCTCGGATTCATCCCCGTTCTGACCGTATATTTTCTGTATGAGTTGCTCATTTTCCTCTTGTACCTGTTGGGAATTGTCGTGTTTGAGTAATTCCAGGGTCAGTTTTTTCAGATCGTTCAGATCCGATTTCATGTCGAAGAGTACCTTATAGAGGATTTCGCGTTCATTGCTGAAATCTCCCCGCTTGCGTCCTGCATCTACTACGGCAGGCAGGTTGGCTGATGCCGCATTTGAAGGGAGGTAGGCCCTTAACTCTGAAGCCGTGATATTTCGTTCCTTTTCCAGGACCGAAATCTGTTCGGCTACATTTCGGAGTTGCCGGATATTTCCGGGCCAGCGGTATTGCATGAGCAGGGCGCGGGCGGCTTCGTCCAGGCGGATGGTGGGCATTTGATATTTCTGGGCAAAGTCAGAGGCAAATTTCCGGAACAACAGGTGGATATCTTCGTCCCGATCCCGTAGGGGTGGCAGGTGGATTTCTACGGTGCTGAGGCGATAGTAAAGGTCTTCCCGAAATTTTCCATCCCGAATGGCTTCCTGCATGTTCTGATTGGTCGCGGCCACGATCCGGACGTTTGTTTTTTGGACCTTGGAGGAACCCACCTTCAGGAATTCCCCGTTTTCCAGCACGCGCAACAAACGCACCTGTGTGGTCAGGGGCAGTTCCCCCACCTCATCGAGGAAAATTGTTCCCCCGTCTGCTTCTTCAAAATAGCCACTCCGGGTTTGGGTAGCTCCGGTAAACGCCCCTTTTTCATGCCCGAAGAGTTCGCTGTCTATCGTCCCCTCGGGAATGGCACCGCAGTTTACCGCTATATATTTATTGTGTTTCCGATGTGATAAAGCGTGGATGATTTTGGGAATGGATTCTTTTCCCACGCCGCTTTCCCCCGTAACAAGCACAGAGATATCGGTAGCCGCAACCTGAATGGCCTTTTCCAGGGCGCGATTCAGGTGTACATCGTTCCCGATGATTTCAAATCGTTGCTTGATGCTTTGGAGGTTACTCATTTATCGGTTGTTTTCGGAATACGCCACGGCATGCCCAAGCAGGGTGGCTGAGGTGCACCGTTCTATTTTTACATTTACGAATTCCCCTTTTTTATAATGCTCCTTAGGAAAGACCACTACGGTGTTTTGGGAATTCCTTCCCATCCAGTGGGCCTCAGATTTTTTGGAATCCCCTTCGATCAGGACTTCTGTGGTCTGCCCGATATAACTTTGATTCCTGTACAGACTGTGCTTTTGTTGCAAGCCTATAATCTCAGTAAGGCGTCTTTTTTTAACCGCTTCAGGCACGTCGTCTTCCAGTTTTCTGGCGGCCAGGGTCCCCGGGCGCTCCGAATAGGCAAACATAAAGCCGAAGTCGTACTTCACATACTCCATCAGGGAGAGGGTCTGCTGATGGTCCGCTTCTGTCTCCCCCGGGAATCCGGCAATCATATCGTGGCTGATCCCGCAATTGGGGATGCGCTGACGGATACCTTTAATAAGGTCAAAATACTCCTCCCGGGTATGCAGGCGATTCATCGCCTTTAATATTGTATCGCTCCCACTCTGAACCGGGAGATGGATATAGTTGCAGATATTGGGGTGTTTGGCCATGGTATCGATAACATCCAGGGTCATGTCCTGCGGGTTTGAGGTCGAAAAACGAATCCGCATTCCCGGCTGTGCTTTGGCTACGCTGTCCAAAAGGCCTGCAAAATTTACTGCCGTGGCTTGTTGCATAGGGCTGGCATTCGCAAAATCTTTTTTCAGTCCGCCCCCGTACCATAAATAGCTGTCCACGTTCTGCCCGAGCAATGTAACTTCCCTGTAACCCTGTTGCCATAAATCAGAGACCTCTGCCAGAATGGACTGCGGATCGCGGCTTCGCTCCCTGCCCCGGGTAAACGGGACTACGCAAAAGGTACACATATTGTCGCAGCCGCGGGTAATAGATACAAAGGCGGTTACCCCGTTACTTCCCAATCGCACCGGGGCGACGTCACCATAGGTTTCTTCTTTAGACAGGATGACGTTCACTGCCTGTTGTCCGCTTTCAATTTCACGGACCAGGTTGGGGAGGTCTTTATAGGCATCCGGCCCCACGACCATGTCTACGATTTTTTCCTCTTCCAGCAGTTTGTGCTTTAAGCGCTCTGCCATACAGCCCAGTACACCCACCTTCAAGCCCGGGTTTACTTTTCGGGCCGCATTGAATTTTTCCAGTCTTTTGCGAACGGTAAGTTCCGCTTTCTCCCTAATCGAACAGGTGTTGACGAGGATCAGATCTGCCTCCTCCATCTGTTGGGTGGTGTTAAAGCCTTCACCTGTGAGAATGGAAGCCACGATCTCGCTGTCAGAAAAATTCATCTGACACCCGTAGCTCTCTATATACAGTTTGCGGGTATTCTTTTCGGCACCTTTAAGTTTCAGCGCCGTCCCCTGCAGTTCCTCCTTGAGTAACTTTTCCATAGTACAATGCCTTTCTGTTCCCTTGGAAAGGGCAACAAAGATAAGGCATTATAAGATTCTGACAATTTGACAGACAAAAAAATCCCTTCAGATTCCCGGACCCCTGTCAGTCCTCCCATTCCAGCAAGCGCACCTGTCCGTCTTTTACAACCTCGTTAATCCCCTGAATTTCCCCATCGACCAGGCGGTCCAGTGCCTGTAGCTCTGTATTAAGTTCGGCTCGTACTTCCTGAAAGAATTCCTGAGACTGATCCGTTGGGGGATAATCTCCCCTTTGGGAATCTGCCATGAGAAAAGCCAGGCGGTTGTTGATGCGAATACCGTAATTCAGAGGATCCTGCCGACTTTGATTTTTGGTCATATGGATGTTGTTTTCGATCGCGGAGAGTTCGGTTTCGAATTTTTCAATACGGGCGGTCAGTTCCGGATTATCTTTGGATTTTTGTTTTAAATAATCCAGATCTGTCTGCAGCTTGCGGATTTTCGCCACCGCCCCATTGGCCCTGGAAACTTCATCGCGCACCGCACTGAGGAATTCGAATTGCGCCCGATAGTCTGCATCTGTATTCGGGAGTCTCGGGTCTTTCAGTACCTCGAGCGGCACTTCCTGAGATGATCCGTTATACGTCAGGCGAACAGTATATGTCCCGGGAACGGCTTTTGGACCTGAATTGGGAGAGGAATACAGGACCATGCCTTCAAAACTCTGGAAACCCGGATATCTCAGGTCCCAGACAAAGCGGTTGCTTCCCGTCCGGACCTCAAGGGGTTTGACCGCCGAAGGATCGTGTTCGGCTTTCTCAGCACTGTTCGAATACCCTTGCACAATTTGTCCTGTGGAATCCAGTACCTCCAGGGTGACGGAGTCCCCGGCTTTCAATTCTTTTATATAATAATGTATAAGCGCCCCGTTGGGATGATTTACACCTTCCTTTTTAAGGTCCGGGCTTCCCCACCCGGATTGCTGCATACGGTAGGCACCATCAGGCTTAAAAAGATGAAAGCTGCTCCCGCTAACAGCATCGTTGAGTTGTTGCAGGGGCGTCAGGTCGTCGATCATCCAGAAACTCCTGCCGTGTGTGGCAGCGATCAGGTCGTTGTCCCGTACGTGGAGATCCCGTATGGCAGTCACCGGAAGGTTTAACTGGAAAGACTTCCAGCTTTTACCGTCGTCAAAGGAGATATACATACCCCATTCCGTCCCCGCATAAAGGAGTCCTTTCCGGGTTTTGTCCGACCGGATAGCCCGGGTGTAGTAATTCGTGGGGATTCCATCAGTAATAAGGGACCAGGTTTTCCCGTAATCCCGGGTCCTGTAGAGGTAGGGGGTATAGTCCCCGAATTTGTAAGCTGTTGCCGCCACATAGGCCGTACCCCTGTCGAACGGGCTGGGCTCGATACAATTGATCATATTGAGTTTGGGAGAAAGCCCTTCGGGAGGGGTGATGTTCTCCCAATTGGCCCCATTGTCGCGGGTGATGTGGATCAGTCCGTCATCGCTTCCTACCCAGATCACACCGGCCTCGACAGGAGATTCTGCAATGGCGAAAAGATTGGAATAGAATTCTGCACCCGTATTGTCCTGCGTGATAGGCCCTCCTGAGGATTTTATTGTTTCGGGTAACCCGCGGGTGAGATCCGGGGAGATGACCTCCCAGGACTGCCCTTCATTTTCAGTAATATGTAAAAAATTAGAGCCGGCGTAAAGCCTTTTAGGGTTGTGTATCGAAAAGCCTACAGGAAAATTCCAGTTGAAGCGGTATTTCATGACTTCGGCCCCGGATCCTGCCGGGTTGTCCGGCCATACATTTACGGATCGCGTTTGATCCACGGTATGGTCTGTACGCATCATATACCCTTTATATGTACCCCCATAGACAATGTCGCTGTTGAGCGGATCCGGGGCCAGGTGTGCACTCTCGCCTCCTGCAGTAGCTTCCCAGTCCCTTTCTCCAATAGCATTGCCCGAAGTGCGGTGCAGAATCCGCACCGTGGAATTATCCTGCTGGGCCCCATAAATCCGATAGGGAAAGTGCGTATCTGTGGTTACACGGTAAAACTGAGCCGTCGGTTGGTTATAATAGGTACTCCAGTTGGCCCCCCCGTCGTTGGATACCTGTGCCCCCCCGTCGTCAGCAATCACCATCCGTTGGTTGTTATAGGGATCGATCCAGAGGTCGTGATGATCTCCATGGGGGGCGTTTTTGAGTTCAAAAGTTTTACCCCCGTCCCGCGAGACGCCGTAACTTACATTCATTACATAAACGATGTCTTCGTTCTGGGTGTCCGCATAAATACGGCTATAATACCAGGCGCGTTGTCTCAGAGCCCTGTTCTGATTGATCCGCTTCCAGGTTTTTCCACCGTTTTCAGAGCGGTAAACGCCTCCGTCCCCGGCTTCGATTATCGCCCAAATCCTGTTTGAATTCCTGGGGGATACGGCAATCCCCACAATGCCCCAGGGAAACCCGGGTAAACCTGAAGACTCCGAAATATCGGTCCAGGTCGTTCCCGCATCTGTGCTTTTGAACATACGGCTGTCCGGGCCTCCGCTATCCATGCGGTACCCATTTCTTTTCATTTCCCAGGTAGAGGCGTAGAGTATTCTCGGATTATTGGGATCCATAATCAGGTCTCCGGCCCCGGCTTTTTCACTGACGTATAACACTTTTTCCCATTGTTTTCCGCCATCGGTACTCCGGTATACCCCACGGGTTTCATTGGGAATCCAAAGATTTCCTATTGCCGCTACATAGACGATATCCGGATTTGTCGGGTGGATTCGAATCCGGGCAATGTGCTCGGATCCTTTAAGTCCGATAAATTCCCAGGTTTGGCCTGCATCCATACTTTTCCAAAGCCCGTTGCCCGAGGAAACATTTCCTCTCAGGGTTTGTTCTCCCTCCCCCACATAAATGACATTCGGATCCGACTCTGAGACTGCAATCGCCCCGATGGAGCCCCCGAAAAAACCATCGGAGATACATTCCCAGCTGCTTCCTGCATCTTCGGTTTTCCAGACACCTCCTCCGGCTGTTCCCATATAGTAAAGGTTGGGATTGCCGACCACACCGCTGACTGTTCCGGCACGCCCGCCCCGGAAAGGCCCGACCAGTCGCCAGTTTACAGCACTGTAGAGGGACTCGTCATAACCCACCACCCCGGCCGCCTTTTTTTTCCGTTGGGCGTCTGTGGTGTGTACAGTGAAACAAAGGATTATCAGAAGTAACAGGTAAGGAGAGGTTCTCATAATTGCGTTTTTTCAGACCTCAAAATACATATTATTTCTTGGTAATCCTCCATGCAACCCCGGGTGAAATCCCGTCCGGTACTCCAGTGTCGAAAATGGGGTATTCTGTACGGATCAATGCGCGAACCCCGAATGAGAATTCAACACGACAAATGAGGGCCTCGATGCAGAAATCAGAAAATTGCCCTACTTTTGTTAACCAAAATCCACAAGCATGGCCAAGAATTTGGTAATTGTAGAGTCTCCTGCAAAGGCAAAGACCATTGAAAAGTTCCTCGGAAAGGACTTTAAGGTGACTTCCAGTTTTGGCCATATAGCTGATCTGCCCTCCCGGGAACTCGGGGTGGATGTGGATAACGACTTCGTTCCGAAGTACGTCGTGGACAAAGAAAAGAAGGCCCTTGTTAAGAAATTAAAGGATCTGGCTTCCAAAGCTGAATTGATCTGGCTGGCCAGTGATGAAGATCGGGAAGGTGAAGCCATCTCCTGGCATTTGGCCGAAACGCTGAATCTGGATTCAGACCGCACCCGCAGGATTGTTTTTAATTCGATAACCAAATCGGCCATACAGAAGGCCATTGAGAATCCGAGGAGTATCGACTACAATCTGGTCAATGCGCAACAGGCACGCCGGATTTTGGATCGTCTGGTAGGATATGAACTCTCCCCTGTGCTCTGGAAAAAAATCAAACCCGGCCTCTCGGCGGGTAGGGTGCAATCGGTCGCGGTACGGCTGATCGTAGAGCGGGAACGGGAAATCGAGGCTTTCACACCCGAAAGTAGTTTTCGTCTCGTCGCTGAATTCCGTACGGAGGACAATGCTGTCTTTACAGCCCGACTGGGAAAAACCTACCCTGACGCTGCTGCTGCCCGCGCCTTTTTAAAAGAATTGCAGGACGCCAGTTTTAAAGTGTCCTCCCTGGACACAAAACCAGCCACCAAATCGCCTTCACCGCCTTTTACCACCTCTACCCTCCAGCAGGAGGCTTCGCGTAAGCTGTATTTTTCAGTTTCCAGGACCATGCAGGTCGCCCAACGCCTTTACGAGGCCGGGCTGATTACATATATGAGGACGGACAGCGTGAATCTTTCAGGAGAGGCCATTGCAGCCGCTAAGGACGCGATTGTCGATAATTACGGTGAGTCCTATAGTAAGAGTCGGAAGTTTAGCTCTAAATCCAAAGGGGCCCAGGAGGCGCATGAGGCCATTCGCCCTACGGATATGGGCCTGCAAAGCCCGAATCTGGAACGCGACCAGTCCCGCCTTTATGAACTTATCTGGAAGCGAACCCTGGCCAGTCAGATGAGTGACGCCCGCCTGGAGCGAACCCAGGTGGGTATAGCCAACGACAGGAATGATGCACAATTCAGCGCCAAAGGGGAAGTCATAAAATTTGACGGATTTTTAAAAGTCTACCTGGAAGGCAAGGACGAGGAGGATACAGAAGATCAGGACGGCTTGCTCCCTGCCCTGGCTACAGGACAGGTGCTGTTGTCTAATTATATTGCAGCCACCCAGCGGTTTTCCCGCCCCCCGTACCGGTATACAGAAGCTTCTTTGGTCAAAAAACTCGAGGAACTGGGCATTGGCCGCCCCTCTACCTATGCCCCTACAATTTCTACCATTCAAAATCGCGGATACGTCGAGAAGGGAACGGTTGAGGGAAGCCCAAGGGCGTATCAGCAAGTAGTGCTGGAGTCCGGCGCGCTTACGGAAAAAACACTCTCTGAGACTGTGGGCTCAGATAAAGGGAAGCTGGTTCCCACGGATATCGGTATGATCGTCAACGATTTTTTAGTGACGAATTTTGCCAATATCCTGGATTATAATTTTACGGCCAAGGTCGAAAAGGATTTTGACGATATCGCGACCGGGGAGGAAGACTGGAAAACGATATTAAAAGATTTTTACAAGGATTTCCATCCCAATGTCGCTGAAGTTGAAGAGCATGCTGAAAGGGCGAGCGGGGAACGGGTACTGGGAGAGGATCCGAAAACAGGACGTCAGGTTGCGGCCCGTCTGGGGCGTTTTGGGCCCATGGTACAAATTGGAACTGTAGATGAAGAGGAGAAACCGCTTTTTGCGAGTTTGTTACCCGACCAGTCCATAAATACCATTACCTATGAGGAGGCGATGGATCTGTTTAAGCTCCCCAGGGATCTCGGTGAGTATAAGGGGGAGGCAGTACAGGCCAATGTAGGCCGGTATGGCCCCTATATCCGGTATGGTAAAAAGTTTGTTTCCCTCGAGGCGGACCAGAGTGTTTTTGAGATTGATATGGACGCGGCACTCGAGTTAATTGATGCTAAGGAAAAGGCAGATGCGCCCATTGCCATGTACGAAGGCAAAGAAGTGACCCGGGGTAAGGGGCGATTCGGGCCCTTTATCAAATGGGACGGGATGTTTATCAATATCAACAAGAAGTACGATTTTGACAATTTGAGTGAAGCGGATATCACAGAGCTCATTGAGGCGAAAAAGAAAAAAGAAGCGGAAAAACTTGTGCGGGAATGGCCGGAGGAAAGCATTCGGATCGAAAAGGGACGTTGGGGCAGGCACCAGATTATTAAGGGCAGGACCAAGGTCGATCTGAGTAAGGATGTAGATCCGATGGGCGTGAGTCTGGAACAGGCCCAGGAGCTCCTGGGTAAGAAAAAGAAGAAGAAAAAGTAATATTCCAAAGGGCAGGGTCGGTATAAATGGCTTTCGATTTTCTAAAACCTGTTAACAAGCGCGTTCTGGCGCACTGCGAAATGCTCCCTGCTCAGGCATTGGGGCATCATATCTACAAACATACCCATCAGGAGGGCATCCCGGTTTTGGCCGGGGCTACCTTTGCACTTATAGGGGTTTACGAATCGCGCAACGCTTTTGAGAAAAAGGCCCACAGGCTGGATCTGGATGAAATCCGGAATCAACTCTATAAACTCATGCGTGGAAATTGGGATCACTCCATCCTCGATCTCGGTGATATCGAAGAAGGGGATACCGTGGCTGATACCTACTTCGTCCTCAGGCAGATTGCTGCAGCACTACTCGAGGAGAAAATTATACCTATTATAATAGGAGCGACCCAGGATCTTACATTTCCGTGTTACCGCGCATTCGACGGGATTATGGATATGATCAACCTGGTCTCAGTAGATTCCCGTTTTGATTTTGGGGTGGAAGATGAGTTGATTTCCTCCAATACCTATATGAGTCAGATTATTACGGATAAGCCCAATAACCTTTTTAATTTTTCCAATCTCGGCTTCCAGACTTATTTTAATGCCCAGGAGGAAATCGACCTGATGGATCGATTGTTCTTCGACGCCTATCGCCTCGGTGAGATTGCCGATGATATCTCCCTGGCAGAGCCCGTGGTGCGCAATGCGCATCTTGTAAGTATAGATGCCAGGGCAGTCAGGGCCCTGGAGATGGGTCAGCCGGATTCTTTTTCACCCAACGGGTTCACGGGTCGGGAGATCTGTGCCATTACCCGGTACGTCGGTATGGCCGATTCCATATCCCTGCTGGGTATCTTCGAGATAGAGAATAATATGCAGTCCTTCCAGTTAGTGGCCCAGATGATCTGGTATTTCCTGGAAGGTCATAACTACAGTATTATCGAACGGCCCGTTGCATCGGATCCCGATTTTACCAAATACCGGGTTCTCTGTGAATCGGAAGAACTGGTATTCTTTAAAAGCACACTTACCGAAAGATGGTGGGTAGAAGTGCCGAACCTTCCCCTGGTATATACTAAATCAAACTCCCCCGCGTTATTACCATGCACCGAACAGGACTATTTGGATGCTTGCAACCAGATTATCCCTGAAAGGTGGTTCAAAGCCTATCGAAAAGGCTTTAACTAAACCAAATTTTTTGTGGCCGTGAGGCGGATTCGTACAATAAATTATTCGATTTTAAGTTTTAGTGAATAATCGTTGACATTTCTGTCCAGTAGTCTAAATTGAAATTAACCTTACGTATGAAAAAGCTATTGTTATCATCTATAGCGTTTGTTTTTTTACTCAGCAGTTGTGGTTCCAAAACCAGGGGTGAACTGGTAGGAGTGCAGGGTAAACAATGGCATCCGGAAAAGCCTTACGGGATGGAACTCATCCCAAGGGGGTCTTTTATTATGGGTAAGAGTGAAGAGGATATGGCCGATGCACTCAATGCCCCAACCAAGACCGTTACCGTACGATCCTTTTATATGGATGATACGGAAATCACGAATAGTGAGTACCGGCAATTTGTCGAATGGGTCAAAGATTCTGTGGTCAGGACGAAACTCGCCATCCTCGCGGATGAGTTGGGCATCAATCCGGAGGACGATGGTATCGGAGCCTATGCATTTAAGGATGCCGATACGGCTAACTTGTCTGCATACGACAAGTATATGATGGACAACTATGTAGGCATGGGAGACAATTATTATGAGGGTCGTGCCCTGAACTGGGATGAAGATCTTGTTTGGGATACTTCTGAGTATCCGGATGAGTACTACGCCGAGGTCATGGTCGATTCTATGTACCTGCCCGAAGATGAGTCTTACAACGGTCAGCGTACCCTGGACGTAACCAAGATAAAATACCAGTACTCCTGGATGGATATCGAGGCAGCCGCCCGTTCCAAGGAGGGTCGCCGGCGGGATTTTATCCGCAAGGAGGAAACAGCAGTCTATCCGGATACCACCGTATGGATCCGTGATTTTGAATATTCTTACAATGAACCCATGCACAACGACTACTTCTGGCACGACGCGTATAGCGACTACCCTGTAGTGGGTGTGTCATGGACACAGGCCAAGGCGTTCTGCCACTGGAGAACCAAGTTTAAGAATGACGACCAGCGCGATCGTGGACGGCAGTTTGTCAACCAGTTCAGGCTTCCTACCGAAGCGGAATGGGAGTATGCAGCCCGCGGTGGAATTGAAGGGGGAACCTATCCCTGGGGTGGTCCTTATGTCATCAGTGATACGGGATGCTTTATGGCCAACTTTAAACCCCAACGTGGGGATTACGCGGCCGATGCGGCCCTCTACACTGTAGAAGCCAAATCGTACGAGCCGAATGAATTCAACCTCTACAATATGGCTGGGAATGTTTCTGAGTGGACAAATTCCAGCTTCTATCAGGGGTCGTACAATTACGCCTCAACGATGAACCCGAATGCGGATTCACAGGACAACAGGCGGAAAATTATCCGTGGCGGATCATGGAAAGATGTCGCGTACTTCCTTCAGGTGAGTACAAGGGACTACGAGTACAGAGATTCTGCCCGAAGCTATATCGGTTTCCGAACAGTTCAGGATTACATGGGAGAAGAAGATTCTACCCAATAACATAAAATAACGCGTACGTTATACAATATAAACTTTAACTAAACCTGCAATTTTTACCTTTAAACTTAACTATTTAAATTCTTAATTATGGCACAGTCTAAATCAACAAAAAAACTCTTTAACATGGCCTACGGCCTGGGGGCTTCGGTAGTTATTATCGGGGCACTGTTTAAGATCCTGCACTGGGAATTCGGCCCGCTTAACGGTGGTATCCTCCTGGCGATTGGTCTGATCACAGAAGCCCTTATTTTCGCAATCAGTGCATTCGAGCCCGTGGACGATGAATACGATTGGTCACTTGTATATCCTGAACTTGCCGGAGGCATGTCCCAGGGGCGTTTGAATGAAGCCGCTGAAGCAGAAGAAGCTGAAGGATTGCTTTCGAGAAAACTCGACGAACTCCTCAAGGAAGCCAATATCGATTCTGAGCTGATGAGCAGCCTGGGTGAAAGCATCCGCAATTTTGAAGGAGCCGCTAAAGGAATCGCTCCTACTGCGAATGCCATCGAGTCTACTAAGAAGTATTCCGATGAGCTCTCTGAAGCTGCGACTCAAATGGAGTCTTTGAACAGTCTTTATAAAGTACAACTTGAAAGTGCCAGCCGTCAGGCTTCCATCAATGAGGAAGTAGTTCAGAACGCCGGTGCCCTCAAGGATCAAATGGAATCCCTGGCCAGTAACCTGTCCTCTTTGAACGGAGTGTACGGAGGTATGCTGACCGCGATGAACAGGAACTAATTCAGTTGTTTGTTTAGCAATTCCCAAATCAAATTAACTACTAACAACTAATTAGAAACAATGGCATCAGGAAAATCGTCACCGCGTCAGAAGATGATCAATTTAATGTATTTGATCTTCATCGCTATGCTGGCGCTGAATATGAGCAAGGAAGTTCTTGCCGCCTTCGGCCTTTTAAACGAGCGGGTGGAAGCTTCCAACACCAAAACCGCCGAGAACAATACAGCGTTCCTCGAGGGTCTGGAAACCAAAGCATCGGAGGATGAGGCAAAATACGCCGCCCTCTATGAAGATGCGCAGAAGATCAAGGTACTCTCAGAGGAGTACGACGATTACATCGCAACCCTTAAGAAATCTCTTGTAGAAGGGATTGAAGATCCTACGGATTACGAGGTGATGGACAAATCGGACTATCTGGATCAGAAATTCTTCCAGGGAGACAAGTTGTCTGCTGAAGGGGTTGAGTTTATGAGACGTATAAAAGACTATCGCACCAGTGTAGCTGCTATCCTCGGGGATAAGTATCCTGAGGTGACCAGTGCGATGGAACAGCGATTCCAAACCGGAGATGCGGACGGTAAAGTAACGCGTCGGGACGGAGTTAAAGTGGACTGGCTGAACTACCATGTAGAAGGCTTCCCACTGATCGCTTCCCTCACTAAGTTGAGTGTTTTGCAATCGGACATTAAAGCTACTGAAGAAGATGCCCTCAAGGCCATGCTTCAAGGTGAGCTTACTGAGCAGATTTCCCTTGCGAATTTCTCCACGCTGTTGGAAACTGAGAAATCAGCTTTTTACGCCGGGGATAAATTCAACGGAAGTATCGTTCTTGGAAAGACAGATAAATCGGCTAAGCCGGTTCGCGCAGAACTGAGCCTGGACGGGCGTAAGCTGACGGAGGGCAAGGATTATGAACTGCAGAATGGTGGGGTTAAAATGCTGATCGGAGCCGGGAATCCCGGCGATCATGAGATCACAGGCAACCTTTATTATATGCAGGATGGAAACGAAAAAGAAGTTCCTGTAAAGAACTCTTTCTCCACCATCTCCAAGCCAAACGCGGCAGTGATTTCTGCGGATAAGATGAATGTGGTTTACCGGGGGGTATCCAACCCGATGACTATATCTATCCCAGGAATTCCCGACAACAAGGTGAGTGCATCTGCCTCAGGTCTGACCAAGCGTAAAGGAAGCAACTATGTAATGAACCCCGGCACTGGCCGTGCGGTTACCATTACTGCCTCCGGTACCCTGCCTGACGGACAGCGAATCTCGACCAAGTCTGAGTTCCGTATCAAGGATATTCCAAGGCCTACCGGCGCCATCCGGGGAGAAACGGGAAGTGTCCGTATGCCGAGACGTAACCTGGAGATTTCCACCATCAGTGCGGTATTGGAAGACTTTGATTTTGACCTGAACCTCAAGGTGAATGGATTCAAATTCAAAGTGCCCGGACAGCCTACGGTAGATGTAAAGGGAAACAAACTGGATTCAAGGGCTCAGGGTGCACTCAAACGTGCCAAGCGGGGTGATGCCGTTCAGATCTTTGATATCCAGGCTGAGATTACCAATAACAAAAGTTATAAGTTGAAGAAAGTGGCTCCGGTTGTTGTGGAGATCACCCAATAAGATTGTGTTTATCAATAGATCCGGTGCAGGACTCCAGCAGGAAACTGCACCGGTTTTAAAGAAACTGAAATAATGAATTGGAAAAACATTTTTATAATCGGCGCAGCAGCCTTACTTCCGGTAACCGGAATCTCTCAGGCCAATATTCTGAACGCCAAGAAGCCCGACGAGATCGGGGTTCGTACCCAGGCGCAGAAGGATATTGACAACGATGCGCCCTTAGATTACGGTTATGTGGATGACAGGGATATACTCTGGTCCAAAACTGTTTGGGAAATTATCGACCTCGACGAGCGCGTAAACTTTCCGATGTACTATCCTGTAGATACTGTGGATATCGGCTCAGACAGAAGATCCCTCTACCATGTTCTGATAAAGAACATCAAAAATGGGAACCTCGAAGATGTCTATGTTGATTCCTACTTTACAGAAAAAAGGAAATACAGCGATCTGACAGCCACCCTCCAAAAAGTGGATACGACGGATTTGGGTTATGAGCAACTCAATGCGGGAGAGGAACTCTCTCCTGAATATGTAAACCGGAGAGCTCTGGATGCCGCAGATATCGTGGAGTACCGCATCAAAGGAATTTGGTACTTCGACAAGCGGATGGGGGAACTCAAATACCGATTGCTCGGAATTGCTCCGGTAGCCCCGGATGTAAACTTTATCGAAGATGAGTCTATGGCTCCGGAAGATGCCCTTGTTGAGCTTTTCTGGGTCTGGTACCCGAGTGCGCGTCAAATCCTTCACGATGCCAAGGTTTTCAACGCGCGGAATTCGGCCATGCCCATCTCTTTTGACATGCTGTTGAATGCACGTCGCTTTAATGCGGTGATCTATAAAGAGGACAATGTGCACGGAGATCGGGAGATCCGGGACTATATTGCCGACAACGCCCTGTTCCAGTTACTGGAATCAAAACGCATCAAGGAGACCATCCGGGATCGCGAACAAGATATGTGGGCGTATTAAACGCTTTTCCAATTCAAACCAGTTACAACCCCGGGACATTTTGTTCCGGGGTTGTTTTTTTTTAGCTGTTCTGCCCTGATCAAATCTTCTGTACCTTTGATCCATGGGACACTACCTCATAGTCGGCTCGGGTTTATCGGGCCTCGCAATGGCTGAAACACTCCTCAGGGAAGGGCATCAGGTCACCGTCTTCGACGATGGCTCTCAGAAGGCATCCATGGTGGCGGGAGGGCTCTATAATCCGGTTGTGCTCAAGCGTTTTAATCTTACGTGGGAGGGGAAACGCCTTATGGATATGGCACTCCCGTTTTACAAAGCCCTCGAAAAGAAACTCGGGGTGCATTTTGATGAGAAAATACCTATCCTCCGCCTTTTTGCCTCTGAGGGAGAACACAACAAATGGTTCGAAGCTGCCGATCAGCCCGGACTCGCTGAATACTTGTCCACTTCACTTCTACCCAACACCAATCCGGCTATTCTAGCCCCCCACGGGTATGGAGAAGTACTGTGTACTGGCAGGATCCATACGGCACACCTGCTGAAGGCTTACCGCGAATACCTCAGGGGTCTTGGAAGTCTTCAAGAGGAAGCCTTTGGTTTTTCAGAGCTTCAAATAGCAGAGGAGGGGGTGGAATATCGGGGGCTTCAGGCTAAGGGAGTGATTTTTAGCGAAGGCTTTGGCTTGCGCTCAAACCCATACTTCAATTACCTTCCCCTGGATGGAAACAAGGGTGAATTGCTGGAGATTTATGCGCCAGACCTAAAAGAATGCCGTGTGGTTAAGGCAGGTGTCTTTATTATACCCACAGGTGGCGACCGCTACCTCGCCGGAGCTACTTACGACCGCAACTATGAAGGTCCGGAGCCTACAGCCCAGGCCCGGGATAGACTCCTGAAAGGCTTGCGTAAATTTGTCCAATGCGATTTTGAAGTTGCCGGACAACGGGCGGGAATTCGCCCTACTGTGCCGGACAGGCGTCCGCTGGTCGGGGTACACCCGGAGTATACCTCCCTGTTTGTGATCAATGGAATGGGCTCCCGTGGAGTGCTTATAGCCCCTTATGCCGCCTCTTGCCTGGCAGGGTTTATCCTAAGGGGGGAACCCCTGCCGGAAGGAATGGATTGCAATCGTTTTTCACACCGGTTTGAAAGTTCAGATAAACAGGCCTGAGGGTTTTCCGGGAATTTTTAAGACTTTTGCAAACTGCTTACCCGAAGTCCCGGGTACAACAAAGGAAAAAGTTCGATGTTAAACGTCCATAATTTAACGGTGTCGTTCGGAGGGGAAATCCTCTTCGAAGGGATCTCATTTCGATTAAACCCAGGGGACCGGGTGGGTTTGATCGGTAAAAACGGGGCCGGAAAGTCGACACTTCTCAAACTTCTGGGTGGGGAGATGCTCCCGGAGTCCGGGACCGTTTCTAAAGATAAGGGGATGTCCATTGGCTACCTGAAACAGGACCTGGAGTTCCGGAAGGGGGTTACGGTAATGGAAGAAGCCTATCAGGCATTCTCGGAAATCCGGGACCTCGAAAAGGAACTCGAACGCATCAATACAGAACTGGCCACACGGGAGGATTATGAGAGTGAGGGTTACCACCAGTTGATGGTTTCCCTAAGCGATGCAACGCACCGATATGAACTCATAGGGGGCTATCAGTACGAGGGGGAAACCGAAAAGGTATTGCTGGGTCTGGGTTTTCGGCGGGAGGACTTTACGAAACTGACGGATACTTTTTCCGGGGGTTGGCGCATGCGTATTGAACTGGCCAAATTATTGCTGCAAAAGAACGACCTGCTCCTGCTCGATGAACCGACCAACCACCTGGATATCGATTCCATCCTGTGGCTGGAGGAATTTTTAAGGCAGTTTTCCGGGGCCGTACTTATGGTTTCCCACGACCGGATGTTTCTGGACCAGGTCACCAACCGAACGATTGAAATTTCCCTGGGCAGGATTTATGACTACGCCAAGCCGTATTCCGAGTTTCTGACCCTGAGGGAAGAAATCCGCCAGCAACAGCTCAGCGCCCAGAAGAACCAGCAGCGGGAAATACAACAGGCCGAACGCCTGATTGAAAAATTCAGGGCCAAGTCCACGAAAGCTTCTATGGCTCAGTCGCTGATTAAAAAACTGGACCGCATGGACCGCATTGAGGTCGATCAGGCGGACAACCAGGTTATGCGTGTGCGTTTCCCCATTTCGGTACAGCCCGGAAAAGTAGTACTTGAGCTCAATGGGGTTTCAAAGCACTACGGCCCAAAATCGGTGCTTAAGGATGTGGATTTGCTTATTGAGCGCGGCAGTAAAATTGCGTTTGTCGGTCAAAATGGCCAGGGGAAGACCACCCTGGCGCGTATTTTGGTGTCCGAACTGGAGCATGAGGGAAAATGCAAACTCGGGCACAATGTAATGCTCGGGTATTTTGCCCAGGACCAGGCGGACCACCTGGATGGAAACCTGACAGTTCTGGATACCATGATGGAGGCTGCCACGGAGCGCACACGCCCCAAAATACGCGATATCCTGGGGACCTTCCTCTTCAGGGGGGATGAAGTGGACAAGTCGGTGAAAGTGCTCTCCGGAGGGGAGCGAAACCGCTTGGCGCTGGCGAGGATGCTCCTGCAGCCTTTTAATGTGCTGGTTATGGACGAGCCGACCAACCACCTGGATATACCCTCTAAAAAGGTCTTAAAAGAAGCCCTGCAGCATTTTGAGGGGACCCTTATCCTGGTGTCCCATGATCGCGATTTTTTACAGGGGCTCACCAATATGGTTTATGAATTCAGGGACCAAAAGATTAAGCCGTATCTCGGAGATATCGACTTTTATCTGGATCAGCGCAATGTTACAGATTTCCGGCAGGTAGAAAAGAAGGATGAACCGACGGCCCCTTCGGGGGATAAGAAAACGGAAACGCGCTCCGGAAAGGCCGGGGATTACAAGGCGCAGAAAAAGCTAAAATCCTTGAAAAACCGGCTCAGCGGTGTGGAAAAACGCGTTCAGCAACTCGAGACACAGCTTGCGGATATCGATCATCAACTCCTGATGAATTACGATCAAACCATTGCTGAGGATGGTTTTTTCGATCGGTATCAGGGCCTGAAGGACCAACTGGACGAGCTGATGCAAGAGTGGGAGACCCTCACCGAGGCCGTTGAGGAGGCAGGGGGCTAGCAACCTGTATAAATTCTCTTTTTACCCATATCGACCCCGGGCAGATACACTTGAAAACTTCGTTTAATGGGTCGTCGGAACACTGCCGTAAGGCGGTTCCGGAATACCCATTAATGAGGGGCGTACAGGGCTTTTATGATATATTTAACGAAGGCTGACTAAACTTATGGATAGTTTTGCAGTCTTATCCTTTAATCAGCTGAAACTAGGCTTTATGCGGAAAATTATACTCTATATTTTAGGTGTTTTGGTGCTCGGCCTGGCCGTCTGGGTATCTTATTTGCTGGTCTCCCAGGAAAAGGAGAAACGTCCGTCTCCCGTAAGGCAGGTAAAAACTGTATTTGTGGATACGGTGCGCAATGCCGCAGTGCCCATAGCTGTGAAGGCGAACGGGAATCTCGTGGCAAAAGAGCGGGTGGCCCTTTTTGCTGAAGTACAGGGGGTGTTCCTGGGGAGTTCACATCCGTTTAAGCCCGGACAGCCCTTTCGCAAAGGAGAAGTTTTGCTGCGTATCGATGCCTCGGAATACCAGGCTAGCGTTCAAAGTGCCAAAAGTAATCTCTATAACCTTATAACCGCTGCCATGCCGGATCTCAGGCTGGACTACCCGGACATTTACCCCAAATGGCAGGCTTACCTGGATTCCTTCGACGTTACCAGCAGAACCCCCGACCTTCCGGAGATGACATCAGAGCAGGAGCGTTATTTTATCAATGGCAGGAATATCGTAACCACCTATTACAACGTTCGTAACCTGGAACAACGCCTGACTAAATATATTATCCGAGCTCCTTTTTCAGGGGTACTGACAGAGGCCCAGGTAACCGAAGGCACCCTGGTGCGGCCCGGGCAGGCGCTCGGGATTTTTATCAGCCCGAGGGTTTATGAACTTGAAGTAGCCGTAAATAAAAGTTATAGTGATTTTCTGCGCCTTGGCAAGGAGGTAGTCCTCAAAAATCTGGAAGGAACGCAAACCTACAAGGGAAAGGTTTCCAGGATTAACGCGGCTGTGAACCAGCAGTCCCAGACTGTTTCTGTTTTTATAGATGTGGCCGATGAGAGCCTCAAAGAAGGCATGTACCTGGAAGCGACCATACAGGGGCGGCAGGAGGAAAATGCTATTGAAGTACCCAGAAAACTCCTCACGGAGGCTGGAGAACTCTTTGTGCTCCGCGATAGTATTCTGGCTCTCTACCCCGTAGAAGCTGTTTTTTATACAGACGAAACTGTGATCCTCAAAGGACTTGAAAACGGAACGGTTTATCTTTCGCGTTCGGTTCCCGGAGCCTATCCCGGTATGCTGGTGAGACCCTACAGGGATACGGCAGCAAAAGAAGAAATCAGCCAGAACATAGAGAATCCATAGGGAGATGCGGAACATAATCAGTTATTTTATTCGATTTGATGTGGCGGTTAACGTCATCATCCTCGCTTTTCTTGTATTTGGAATTGTGGGTGCTTCCCGTATGACCTCTTCGTTTTTCCCATTGATCGATTCCCAGATCATCAATATCAATATCAACTATCCCGGGGCGGCCCCTCAGGAAATTGAAGAGGGAATTGTCCTGAAGATCGAGGACAACCTAAAAGGCCTCGTGGGTATCGAGCGCGTTACTTCCACATCGCGGGAGAATGGGGGGAGTATTACTGTGGAAATCGACCAGGACGAGGATATTGACGTAATTCTGACTGAGGTCAAAAACGCCGTGGACAGGGTCCCCAATTTCCCCGGGGATATGGAGCCCCTTGTTGTGGCTAAGCAAGAGGCCATACGCCCTACCATTAGTTTTGCCCTTAGTGGAGAAGGCGTTAGCCTGGGTACGCTGAAGCAAATTGCACGGCAGATCGAATACGATTTACGGGCTATGGACGGGATTTCCCAGATAGAAATTACCGGGTATCCCGAAGAGGAGATTGAAATTGCGGTCCGGGAAAAAGATATACTGGCCTATGAGTTGACCTTCCAGGAGGTTGCCCAGGCCGTGGGACAGGCCAATATCCTCGCGACCGGGGGGAATATTAAAACTGAAGAAGAAGATTACCTGATCCGGGCCAAGAACCGATCCTATTATGGAGACGAGTTGAGCAATCTGGTTGTTCGGTCCGATATTTCGGGCAATACCATCCGGCTGAAGGATGTAGCCGAAATACGGGATCGCTTTTCAGAGACGCCCAATGCGAGTTATTTCAATGGGAATCTGGCGGTCAATATCGAGGTCAGCAACACCAATAGCGAAGACCTTATTCCCACAGCTGACAAAATCAACGCCTATATCGCCGACTTTAACGCCACGCGAAATAATGTGCGCCTGGATGTGGACTCGGACCGCTCCATCACCCTGAAACAGCGTACTCAGTTATTGATGGAAAACGGTGCCATGGGAATCTTACTGGTACTGCTATTTCTCTCTTTCTTCCTCAATACCCGCCTGGCGTTCTGGGTGGCATTCGGCTTGCCGATCGCATTTTTGGGAATGTTTATTTTTGCGGGATCCCTCGGGGTAACCATCAATGTGCTTTCCCTCTTTGGGATGATCATTGTTATCGGGATTCTGGTGGATGATGGGATCGTCATTTCCGAGAATATCTATCAGCACTATGAAATGGGAAAATCCCCGGTTCAGGCGGCCATAGACGGTACCATGGAGGTTATCCCCCCGATTATTTCGGCTATTATCACCACGGTACTGGCCTTTTCAACATTCCTCTTTCTAGACAGTCGTATCGGGGAATTCTTTGGGGAAGTCTCTGTTGTGGTTATACTTACCCTTGTCGTCTCCCTGGTAGAGGCGCTTATTATCCTTCCCGCCCACATCGCCCATTCCAAGGCACTGGTTCGGGAAACAGAGGAGGAGAAAAAGAAGGAGAAAAGCTTTTTCGATAAATTATTTGGCCGCCTGAGAGGGTTTAACGTCATTGGGGATCGCATCATGTCGTACCTGCGCGACCGGATGTATAGCCCTACGCTGCGGTTTACTCTCAAACACCGCTTTTTGACCTTTTCCATATTCCTGGGACTGCTTTTTATCACCTTTGCCTCTATTGCAGCCGGTGTGATTCGCGTGACCATTTTCCCGAGTATTGCCAGTGACCGGGTTTCGATCGACCTGCTGATGCCCGAGGGGACCAACCCGGAAATCACAGCCGATATTATCAGCCGGGTAGAGGCGGCAACCTGGAAAGTAAACGAGGACTTTAGCAGCCGTCAGTCTTCAGGTAAATCTGTTGTCGAAAACATCATAAAACGGGTAGGCCCCGGAAATAATAAGGCTTCCCTCCGTGTGAACCTCCTTCCCGGTGAGGAGCGCGATTTTCCCAGCCCGGTCATCACCAATGCGATTCGTGAGGAGGTTGGAGAGGTTTATGGCGTAGAGCGCCTTACCTTTGGCTCCGGGGGAAATTTCGGGGGCAGCCCTGTTTCAATTGCCCTCCTCAGCAATGATAACTTCCAGCTGGAGGCTGCAAAGGAAGAATTACGGGCATACCTTGAAGACAATCCGAAGCTTACTGATGTTACGGATACCGATCCCGAAGGGATAAAAGAAATTGATATCGAGCTCCGGGAGAATGCCTATGCCCTGGGTCTAAACCTTCAACAGGTTATGGCACAGGTGCGGTCGGGCTTTTTTGGGGCACAGGCGCAGCGGTTTCAGCGCGGGCAGGATGAGATACGGGTCTGGGTACGTTACGACCGCCGGGATCGCTCTTCTATTGCCGATTTGGACGACATGCGTATCCTGACCCCTACGGGACAAAGGGTTCCTTTTTCTGAAATTGCTACCTATTCTATTTCCAGGGGGGATGAGTCGATCAGCCACCTGGATGGAAAGCGGGAAATCCGGGTAGAAGCAGATCTGGAAAACCCTAATGAGAGTGCAACTGAAATCCTTCTGGACGTCCAGAATAATTTTATGCCGGATCTTCTTTCCAGATATCCGGGACTCACCGTAGCCTATGAAGGTCAGAACAGGGAGGCCCAAAAACTCTCGAGTTCGGCGAACAAAGTGTTCCCTGTGATCCTTTTCCTGATATTTGCGGTAATTGCCTTTACATTCAGAACGTACAGCCAGCCGGTTATCTTGATTTTGATGATCCCCTTTAGTATTATTGGGGTGGGTTGGGGTCACCTGATTCACGGTTTTCCGATTAATGTACTCTCGGCCCTTGGAATTATTGCACTCATCGGGATTATGGTCAATGACGGCCTGGTACTGATTGGAAAATTTAATTCCTTTCTCAGGCAGGGGATGAAATTTGACGAGGCCCTCTTTGAGGCGGGGCGTTCCCGTTTCCGGGCGATCTTCCTGACCTCTTTGACCACTATTGCAGGACTGGCCCCCCTATTACTCGAAAAAAGTCGTCAGGCGCAATTCCTGAAACCTATGGCTATTTCGATCTCCTATGGTATTGGGATCGCCACCATCCTGACCCTTATAATGCTTCCGTTATTGCTCTCAGCGGTCAATAATGCTAAAACCAGGCTTAAATGGTTGTGGTCCGGTCAGGTTATCGATCGGGAAGAGGTAGAACGCGTTATCAAGGAGATGAAGACCCAGGAGAGCCTGGACGGCAAACTGGCAGAAGCCAATGGGGTAGAAAAGACATCAGCCCCACCCGCAACCAGAAAGCGTAAAAAATCAAACCAATTAGAAGAACAGTCTTGATGAAGCATTGCTGTGCAATTCTTTTGTGCTGGGCATTTTCCCAGATAACGACTTATGGACAGGTGTCCGATCCGGAAGCAACAGAACCCGTGCTTTCCAAAGAGGAGGCAATTTCCATTACCCTGGAAAATAACCTGGGCATCCAGGTTTCCAAAAACCTGAGAGAAATCAACAGGAATAATGCCAACATCCTCAATTCGGGCTTCCTTCCTTCTTTAACCGGTCTGGCCGGAGGAAATATTGACCGCCAGGATACGGAAGGACAACTTGCAAACGGGGAAACCAGGACGGCAGAAGGAGCGGAAACCCGAAGATATAACGCATCCATCAACATGGATTATGTCCTTTTCGACGGTCTTGGCAGATACTACAATTACAAGGCGTTTCAGGAATTGTCTGCCCAGTCGGAACTGGAGGTGAGACAGACCATCCAAACGACCCTGCTACAGCTCTTTTCAGTGTATTACGAAGTAGCGCGTCTGGAGGAAAATAACGCCAGCCTGCGCGAGACCCTGGATATATCCCGGAATCGGCTTGAGCGGGCGCGCTATCAGTTTGAATACGGGCAAAACACAGGGCTGGATGTGCTC
>CAZEQO010000013.1:26937-30512 GCA_964514365.1 uncultured Robiginitalea sp.
CTGTTTTGCCTGGTCAGCGCGGGGCTGGCGTTCGGCACACTGGAGGTCGGCCTCTTGGCAGCCCTGTCTGTTGGCGAGATCGTTGATGTGCTCAATGCGGAGGTTAGTGTCAATACGGACAGTGTAAACCTGCTCAATGCCAGACAGTTACTCCGAAACACCAAACGCGATTTAAACCTAATCCTGAACAGGGATCTTACCGAAACCTTTAAGGCCGATACTACCGTAACGTTTATCGCTTCCCTGAGAATGGAAGAGATTCGTGCACGGGCCAAGGAGAAAAATGTTCGAATGCTCTTGGCTGAAAAGGACATTCTGATTTCCGAGTATGATATGAAAGCAGCACGTAGCGGGTATCTTCCCACTGTCGGGCTTACAGGCTCATATGGGTGGAATGAGCTTACCAACAACAACCCCCTCGCATTCCTGCTTCAAAATACCTCCACGACCCTGCGCGCAGGCATCAACCTGAGCTGGAACCTCTTCGATGGAGGACGCACCATTACCAACACTAAGAATGCGCGCATTAACTTTGAGAACCAGGATCTGTTCAGGAAGCAGACCGCGCTTGAAGTGGATCGGGATATCCAGAATTCCTGGGGGAATTACCAGAATGCGCTATTTGTGCTTGGGGTGCAGCAAAAAAACCTTCTGAACTGGGTCAGATTTCCTCTATTGAGTTCCGACAGGCTCAGTTGAATCTGCTTTTGGCTGAATTGGACCGCAGCCAGGCCAAATACAATGCGAAACTTGCAGAGCTTCAACTTTTGCTGGTCAGCGGGGAACTCCTCAATATTGAATTTTAAGCGCTGATGGTAGAGTATTTTTGTCAGTGCCCCTATTGCTGGCAATCTATTTCCATACTTATCGATACCTCCATTTCTGAGCAAGATTATGTGGAGGACTGTGAGGTGTGCTGCAATCCGATCGAATTTTTTGTCCGCTCAGGGGATGCGGATATCCCAGCCGTAGAAGTGCGGCAACTCGGCCAATAGCCTTATTTGCCCTGAGTTATACCGATCCCTTTCTTTACTAATAGAGTTCTTTTCCGCCGGATCCCTCCCTGCAATTTTCGGATAAGCAGTGTGGCCTGAAGGGGCTATGCAGTCCGCAGACCTAGTTTCGCCTTTGTTAACACTAAGGTCAGACCTGTTTCTAACGGGGTCATTAGGGCTGTAAACAGGCTTTGGGATCCTCGTATCTATTCATCTTTTAAACATTGCAAAAATGAGAAACCATCTTTTAAGACTAACTGCCTTTCTGGTCCTTCTAATCACTATTTCCTGCGAAAAACAAGAACCAACCGAAAGCGTGCAGCCGAATTATTTTATAACAAAAGACTTGTCATTCCTCCTTGAAGATCTCCCAGATGAGGGCGCTAAGGGTTGGCCGGCGAACGGATGCCAGAGTTTTGACGTCACGGTGAACCTGCTCGGGGTAAAGATCAAGACAACTGTTAAGCACTGCTGTGTCAGTTACGCCTGTTCGATTGCACCTCTCAATAACGTTCTCGATAGTTTTCTGGGAGATAAATCCGGAAAAACACCGACGGACATTGAGATTATATCCTCTGAAATGATTAATTTTAAAGGGTACGATATTAAAATCCATCCTGCAAAATACCTTTTTGATTCAAAAACGGGTGGTTTAATGGATCTCGAATACGAGGTGTGGAGAAATAAACCATAATATTGGCACAATGAATCAACAGAACCTGAGAAGATTTGCGGCACTGGTTATAGATTTTTTTCTAATTAGTATTGTCTATTCAGTACTCGTAAACGTACTTCCGGATACCGTGATTAGTCATCAGGAAGGTAGTATTGAATGGAGTTTTACCCTTATTCCCGACGGGTTTGTTCTGGTGAGTTTGGGCTACTTCTTGGGCTGTGATTTCTTAAACAGTGGCGAATCCCTGGGTAAGGATATCACAGGGTTGCAAACCCGTAGAGCAGATGGAAGGGTTTTGGATTTGAGACAAAGACTCCATCGAACGCTTTTGAAATGGGTCAGCCTGCTTGTATGGCCTTTGGCGTTCCTGCTGTATTTCTGGAGGGAAAGGGATTTTACCTTACAGGATTATGTCGCTAAAACTAAAGTGACCCGGGCAAGGAGGTTTAAGCCAACTCTTTAAACCGCATTGGATTGGAAATGAAAAAGTGGATCCTTAGCCTTAAGGGTCCATTTTTTTGGCTTCCCTGGAAGGACCACAGTTGACTATTGGGAAAAGGGTTTATTCAGGGATATAGCTTTACTCCTCGGGGGAGTAAAAACTCCAAATGGCGATTGCCCTGTAAATCATTACTTGATTAAAGAAGCTGGCATTGGCAGCGTTCCGCTATGATTAAGGATTCCTTCAAGCTTGAGATGGGTAATTACAGGTTTGTCAGCCATCCGGACCAAACTGATGTGGTCAAAAGCATTGGGGTCTTCCGGGTTCTGAGCCCCTCCGGTTGTCCCCAGCATAAAATACTCCATGCCCTGGCGAATGCGGTGCGAAAAAGAGTGGAAATGCCCGTTAAATACGGTGTAGTTTCGGTCTTTTAAGATAGCTTCAAGGCCGCCCAAACCATTTTTATCCTCCCGCAGCCAAAGGGGCTTATGCATAAGCACGAAGGTCCAGCGGACGTCTTTTTGCGCTTCGAGAACCTCCTGAAAGTACATCAGCTGTTCTGCCCCAAGACTCCCTAGCCGGCGTTCGGGCATGTTGTAATAGGTAGATTCTTCGTATATACCTTCAAGCTCTCCATTGATCACGCGCAGTGCGGTATCCCTGGCCTGGTAGATTTCATACATGCGTTTCTCAGAGTAATCTTCGGAATCCATCATCAGGAAAAGAACATCCCTGTACCGGAAATGATAGTAGCGGGGACCGTAGCGTTTGTTCCAAAAAGATCGCATTTCCGGATTGGTGAGGTCGTGGTTTCCACCCAGGTGGAAAAAGGGCATGGTAAGGTTGGAAGTCCGGGCATCAAAAGAATCCCACTCTTTTTTCAATTGCAGGGTGTCCTCAGTACCCCCTTCGATCAAATCTCCTACACTAAGTACAAAGGTGGGCTCCAGCTGGTTGAGTTGTGTTACGGCCCGGCTGTATATCCCGGGGCGCTCGCCTCCCGTTAAATCGGAGATGATGGCGAAGGTAAAATCGGGTTCAGCAGCTTCAAAAACCTCTGAGGTCCAGGGTTTTGGGCCATCGGAGACCTCGTGGTAAAATTCAATAGGCTCGGGAGCTTCGCCTTGACAACACCATAGGGTCAGTCCGAGGAGAAGTACAAGAATCCGGTTTTGCATTTTTAAAGTTACAATTTTTCAGGAGCGCGTATAGGGCGCAATTATTTTATAGGTCCCAGGCCGGGATGATCGGACGGTATGAGAATGCCGTCTTTGAGTTGAAAAAGGTTTAAAAAGCGATCTCCCATAAGATCCAGATGCCCGTCGAGATCCGCGTAATAAATATTGGGACGACTCAGCGCAAAATGCAGTCCCGCGGAGATTCCCAATCCACATTCGTCCAAACATCCAATCATTACCTCCAGCCCCCCGGCTTTTGCCACGCTATTGATATGGGCTGCTTC
>CAZEQO010000014.1:0-14320 GCA_964514365.1 uncultured Robiginitalea sp.
GGCTCACCTTTGCGGTCTGCCCACTTTCCATTGCTCTCCATCACCCCTTGCTGAAGATAGGCGGGAAGAGACTGCAGGTATTGCGAATAGGGAATAACCGCTTCGGTCTCTGCCCCAAAAAAATTATTGTACCAAATACTGAGCAGGGCCAGTACCACGGGAATATTTCGGTCAAATGGAGTCGTTTGGAAATGCCTGTCCATTTTTCGTGCGCCTTCGAGCAACTCCGAAAAATGAGCATACCCGATTCCCAGGCAGATAGAGAGGCCTACAGCGCTCCAGAGCGAAAACCGCCCCCCTACCCAATCCCACATGGGAAAGACGTTCTCGGGTGCAATTCCGAAATCCGAAATCTGTTTTGTATTGGTCGAAACGGCTGCAAAATGGAGGGCCACATCCGTTGGAGAAGCCTGTTTGAGAAACCACTTTTTAATCGTCAGGGCATTACTGAGCGTTTCCTGGGTGGTAAATGACTTGGAGACCACTATAAACAATGTGGTTTCCGGATCCAGGCCTTTGAGGGACTCGTACACGTGATCCCCGTCCACGTTGCTTACAAAATGTAGCTTGAGGTGGTTTCCGTAGAATTTCAGTGCTTCCGTAACCATGACGGGGCCCAGATCTGAGCCGCCTATTCCAATGTTTACCACATCGGTAAAAGCTTTTCCGGTATACCCTTTTCGCGTTCCTCCGATTATAGCTTCGCTAAAATCCTTTAACTGCTCACGGACATCCTGGACTTCCCCGATAATATCGGTTCCCTCCAGGATCAGAGAATCTTCCGGCGCCGCCCTCAGGGCGGTATGCAGTACGGCACGATCCTCAGTCTCATTGATCCGGTCTCCTTTAAAGTAGGCCGATATGGAATCTTTGAGGCCGCATTCGACAGCCAGGTCCTGAAGCAGAGCCATCGTTTTTTCAGTGACCCTGTTTTTTGAATAATCCACCCAAAAACCATCCCACTCCAGAGTGAATTGGGATGCGCGTTCCGGATGCCCGGTAAAAAGAGTTCTGAGGTGTTGGGGTTGTATTTCGGAGTAATGGGCCCGGAGCTTCTTCCAGCTTTCCGTTTGGGTGGGATCAATTTTGGGTAAGGGCATTCAGAATGTTAATTAAGGGTGACCAGATCTTCCATGGATGTTTTAGGGTTGTATTCTATGCATTCCAGCTGCTCCTTTAGCGGATTGATGAATCCAAAGTATTCGGGCCTGAGCTCCTCGGCAAGTGGCTCCGCAGCCGGTAGCTCTTCCCGAAGCGGGTCTACCTGTCTGCCATTCTTCCAGAACCGGTAGCACACATGAGGGCCCCCGGTGTTTCCCGTCATCCCAATCCATCCAATGACATCTCCCTGTCGTACAAACTCCCCCTGTTTCACTTTTTGCGCCTTCATATGCAAATACTGGGTACTGTAAGTGCCGTTATGCCGGATCTTGACGTATTTCCCGTTCCCGCCACGACGCGTGGACTCAGTAACGACACCGTCCGCAGTTGCAAGTATTGGAGTACCTATCGGGGCCGCATAATCCGTTCCTTTATGTGGACGGACCTTATATCCGTAATAGCGAATTCTACGCTTCAGGTTATATCGGGAAGAAAGCCGTCCGAATTTTAATGGGGCCCTGAGGAAAGTCCTTCGCAAATTATTGGCCTCTTCATCGTAGTATTCCTGGACATCCAGGGAGTCATTCATATACGAAAAGGCATAAAACGGTTGTCCGTTATGCTCAAAATAAGCCGCCTCAATCGGGCCCACTCCCGCATAAATACTGTCGTTAATGTATTTCTCCTGATATATTATTTTAAACTTGTCACCCGGGTTAAGTTTAAAGAAGTCAATCGTCCAGGCATAGATCTGAGACAAGTCGTAGGTGAGGTAATAGTCCAGTCCCTGTTCCACAATAACATTGGAAAGGGATCCTCCATCCGGAATGACTCCTGAGGCCTCTTTTTGGACAAAAGTGACCTGCCGCTGCTTCTTATAGGCGACGACGGAATCGCGGAAATCCACTACGGTATAGTTTATGGGATCCTGTTCATAGATAAAAACCTGAGCCCCCTGGGTGGTGTCTTTGGACTTCAGGATCATATAGGGTTTTCCAACCCGGATACGCCTCACGTCAAAGGTGTCCTTATACTGCTGGGTCAATTCGTAAATCTTAGGATAATCCACCTTGTTTTCCAGCATCAATTCCCCAAAACTGTCGCCAGACCTTATAGTGTCTGCGATAACCTCAAATTCATCGAGGTTAAACCCATAAGCCATGGCAGGTTTAGTAACCTGTTTCTCTACGGTGGGAGTGTCCGTATTCAATGTTGTTTTTTCGGAAGTAGAATCCCCGCAGGATAAAAACCCAAGAGAAATCAAAACTATGCCCCAATACAATCGCATTCGTCAATGTTGTTTTTCCGGATTGAGCCCGTGCTCAACCCATTGTTTGCCCCAATTTTCAATGGTTTCAGGATTGTGGACTTCCGGGAAAAAAACTATTTTCTGAAATCCGGGTGGAAGATATTTCTTCCAGTTAGTCCCTCCTGTGGCCTCAATTTGCTGTGATTCCCGATTTAGATAACGATATGCAGAACCGAGATGCATGAGAGGCCAATTGACATTGGCATTGAGGTCCATCAGTTGTAACGCTTTACGCAGCGCTTTATTATCCTTGCCTTCCGCCCGCAAATTTAAGTATTTATCATAGATGGTGCTACCCTTCACCTGATGTGCTATTCGAAGGAACCTCGGGGTGTATCTTTTTTCAAACTGCTTTAAGGTCAGGGTCTTTTCCCCGGTGCTCTTCTCGGTGGCTCCCTTTTTCCAGTAAATATGCTCATAGAGCTCCTCGATGGTATGCCCAGATGAAAATTTATCACGCTCTGAAGCGTGCACCAGCAGCTCCATTCGCGTAGCATAGATCTCGATCATTCGGTACTGGGCCGACTGAAAGCCGCTGGCAGGGAGCAAAGCCATCCGGTAACGCATAAATTGTTTGGGTTCCATTCCGCGGACCATAATGCTGAAAGAGGAGATCAGTGCTTTGTAGTAATTGTTGATCCTGTTGACTTTTTCCGTAAAACTTATTGGGTTTCCGGAAACATCCTCCACCAGTTGCTTCTGCTCGTGTAAAATAAGCTTGAAGTACAACTCGGTAATCTGGTGGTACATAATAAAGATTTCCTCGTCGGGAAAATGGGTCCGCGGCACCTGTAGGCTCAAGAGGGTGTCCAGGTGGATATAATCCCAATAGGTGAGGTAGCGCTGGTATAAAAGCCCGTCGAGGTAGGCGCTTAAATTTTGGCCGGAATCACTGAATTTTTCTCCCAGCAGCTGAATTTGTTTTTCTATTTGCGCTTTGTCCTCCATTGGACTGGTCAGTCTAAAATTATTTTGAATTGATTCTTCAGGCTGTTATAGGCCTCCAAATCTGCTTTGATAGACCCTACCAGAAGGTCTGCCTGTATGCGTATCGGAATCTTATTCCTGTCATTTGACACCCACAAAGATAGGCTTTCCTCTTCTTTAAAAACCCTGCCGGACTGAACGAAAGGTCTAAATTTCAGACATTCCACATGCCCGAATTTGGTCTTGAGCGTTTCCAGACCTAAATACTTCAGGCGGAAGGTAAAAATTCCGTCGTCATCAAAGAGTACTTTCAGTTCCAGACTTTCGCCCACGACCAGATCACTGACCTCATAGGCATTCCTCAAATAGTAAAAAGCAGAAATCAGGTCCTGTATAGAGTTTTGAATATCGAACTGCTTTTTCTCTTCTTTCTTCCTATCGTGATAAAGGGCCTTTTTTTGGGAATAATCAAAATTGATTTCCACATCCCGGGTATACCCCCCCTCGTCAATTTTTCGGATAAACCGGTAGGGCCTGCCATCCGTTTTCCCGAAATAGCTCTCATAACGGTCATCCACTTTAAAGAAAATACTGGCTAAGCCGGTTGTTTTTCCAGTACCCACTACATGGTAGACAGGAGTACCCCTAAGCGTTTCAGAGGTCAGGTGCAGGGTCGCATAACTGGCATTGAAGATACCGTAGTGCACCCTGAATTTCAACCATTCCCCCGGTTTGAATGCGGAATTTTCCAGAGCTGTATCCGGGTTGGGGCGATACTGGGCGTTCAGAGCGCTTACGCTCAGACATAAAAAAATCACGGCAGACAGAAGACGGGATGCCATCATAATTATCACAAATTTGGTGAAAATATGATTGCCGGGGACGACCCGGGTGTATTTTCCAATAAGATAACCTTTGATTTCCCCATTCTATTGCAGCTTTTGCCGGATTTTCCGAATTCCGAAAAAATTCTCCCACAAAAAAAGCCCCGATCAGGCGACCGGGGCTTTTCCTAAATAACCAACCAAACTTTAAATTATGAAAAACCAATACTTAAAGTTCCAAGGGAACCACCCCTTGATGAGATCAAAAATAATATATCAAGTCAGGGATAGTCTCCATTTTAACGGACTTTAACTCCGGTCTTAACACACTTTTATCGGTTTGGGTGCTGAATTTCAGAATTCGTTAAGAACTTGCAGGTCAGAGTGTGCCCCTGGATTCCTGTTCACGCTCAATGGCTTCAAAAAGTGCTTTAAAGTTCCCTTTGCCAAAGGATTTGGCTCCTTTTCGCTGAATAATTTCAATAAAAAGCGTCGGGCGGTCTAAAATGGGCTTTGTGAAAATTTGTAAGAGGTAGCCTTCATCGTCCCGGTCGATTAAAATACCGAGTTCTTTTAGAGGTTCCAGCTTCTCGTCAATTTCCCCCACCCGGTCAAGGACGGTCTCATAATAGGTGCCGGGAACGGTCAGAAATTCAACTCCCCTGTTCTTTAAGGAAGAAACCGTCTCTATGATGTTGTCAGTGGCCATGGCCATATGTTGTACGCCCGCTCCATTGTAAAATTCGATATACTCCTCAATCTGGGACTTCTTACGACCTTCTGCAGGTTCGTTGATCGGAAATTTAATCCGTCCATTCCCATTACTCATAACCTTGCTCATCAAAGCGGTATAGTCTGTGGAAATATCTTTGTCGTCAAAGGAGATCAATTGGGCAAAGCCCATCACTTTAGCGTAAAAGTCAACCCATTTGTTCATCTCATTCCACCCTACATTTCCCACCATATGATCGATGAACTTCAGCCCGGTAGACTCCGGTTGATAATAGGGATCCCAGGCGCGATATCCGGGTAAAAAAGTACCTGAGTAATTAGACCGTTCCACAAAAACATGCACCGTCTCTCCATAGGTGTGGATCCCGGACAATACCACTTCTCCGAACTCGTCTTTCAGGGTTTTTGGCTCAAAATAACTCTCGGCTCCCCTTTTCACTGTTTCCTCATAACTCCTGCTGGCATCGTCGACCCAAAGGGCAATAGCCTTTACCCCGTCACCGTGCTGATCGATATGCCTGTTGATGTCCCCTCCGGGCTTCAGGGGGGAAGTGAGCACTAACCGGATTTTGTCCTGTTGTAAGACATAGGAAACACGGTCCTTCATTCCGGTTTCCAAACCCGCATAGGCCAGCGGTTGAAATCCCCAGGCAGACATATAGTAATGGGCGGCCTGTTTGGCATTTCCGACGTATAATTCAACGTGATCTGTTCCAAGAAGGGGAAGAAAATCCTGGGCATCAGGGTTTTCTTTAGGTAATTTTAATGAAGTGTTATCTACTAATGACATGATACTATTTTTTAATCGGTTAGAAAACTACAGTTTAGACAATGTAAGATTCCGCGGACGCGGTAAGGAAAGCTGCTTACCACATTGCCCGTAAGTGGGGGGTAATATCCGTTCTCAGTACAATCACGGGTAAAACTTTACACAAATATCGGAAAAAACGACGAGTCCCTGAAGTAATGTTCGACCTCTAATAAAGCCAGGGGAATACCGTAAGCGGACCCCGTTTCAACGAAGGGTCAAAATAGTGCAGTCTGCGAAATGTCCTCCCTGTTAAAACCAGTACCCTACACTGAAGAATAAGACATTGTTGTCAATTTCGGGAGACCAGGAGTAGAGCAGTTGTACCGGCCCGAAAAACGAAGCCCAGCCGTAGCCGATACCATAGCCGGAATAGTCCGGGGCGGTAAACCATTCGCCGGTTCTGAACAGGTCATCCTCTGCATTGGCGTAATTCAATGAAAACATAAGGTGATGGTTCCGCGCGAATTCCCAGTCGAGCCGCCCATAGGCTTTGACATAGCTATTCCCCGGAAGGCTGAGAAAATCATAGCCGAGAAAGGGTACAAAATTATTGATCATCTCGGCTCCAAAACCCCCTAGCACAAAATCCAGGGATGTGATGCTTGAAACCCCCAGCTTGAATCCCCCTTCGGTTTCGAGATTCAGGCTCAGGTTGGACCAAAGTGGAAAGGCCGCGCCCATTCGGGCTTTTCCAATGGAGAATTCAGAAAAATTATCGTTAAAGTCGGATGAAAACAGGTAGAGGTGAAAGTCCCCGTCAAAATACAGGCCGCGTGTAGGAAAATACTTATCGTCATAGGTGTCCAGGGTCAGCTGACCAAAGGCGCTGAAGTAGTTGCTATTTTCAAAATAGGTGCGTTCGTTCGAATTTTGAAAGACTGGATCCCCTTCCCCACCGGGGAACTCATTCAGGGTTCGGGTACTGTACTTTAGCAGTTTGTGTTCTATCCCCAGGCTAAATGCAAATTCTTCCCTGAGCGTTGTTTGAAAATAAATCTGATTGGTCAGGTCGGTCACATCCAGGTTGATGACATTGATGTCCGGGTTCTGTCGGGTGCTGAAGTTCTGTTGAATCAGGCTGTAGTCAACCTCTTCATCGAAACTGTTGTATCTTGAATTTATCCCAAAACTCCAATAACTCCCCTTATCCACAAAGTATTCGGCGTTGTAGCGAATGTGATCTCCCAGAATCAAATCCAGGGACGCCAGATCGTCATCCGCCAGTAATTTTTTCTTGGTGTAATTCAGAAGGCCCGCTGTTTTGTAAAGGTCATCATAGTGCAGGCCAAACCGAATGAAAGATTGTACCGGATCCTCCTGTAGGTACAGGATCAGGTCTTCGCCTATACCGTTGGAAATGAGTTCATATCTGATGGTGGCAAAATTATTTGTTGCGGCCAGGTTGACAATGCCCTCCTGCAACTCCTTAAAGGCAATTTTTTCAGAGAGATCAAACCGCAGCTTACCCTTGACAAAACCTCTGGAGTAACTGCTGTTTCCCCGTATGATGAGGCGGTTTATCACCAGCGAATCCACAGCTTTTGTAATCGGAGGACTCTGCCTTACCCCGGTTTGTTTACCCGCAACACCCTTTAAGGCATCCCACTGCTTTCTCGCAGCCCGGGTTCCTTCCGCCACTATACTGTCCTGGGCTTCAAAGTCAATCACGGAATACTGCTGCATATCTGGTTTGATATAAACATCCGTTTTCAGGCGTTTCTCCTCCATTTGTCCGACCGTGCGGTAATTGTTAATCTGCAACAGTACTTCTGTGGCCGAATTGAGTTCTTCCCTCCCCCTCAGGCCGTGCTGTACATCCACACCAATAATGATATCGGCTCCCAGGGCCCGGACGCGATCAACCGGATAGTTATTCAGCACCCCCCCATCAATCAGTATCCGTCCATCTACTTCGGCAGGCATAAAGAGGGAGGGAAAGGTCCCGCTGGCCATAATCGCCTCGGGAAGGTACCCCTTGTTAAGTAAAACTTCTTCACCGGTCTCCACATCGGTAGCAATACAAAAAAAGGGAATGGGCAACTCGTTAAAATCTGAAATATCTTTTACGTGGTATAAGGCCTCCACCAGTTCATTGTAGATATTCTGACCCCCTGAAAGGGCCGCGGGAATACTGACCTTAAACTTTTGGAAGGGTAAGGTCAGGGCATAGCGCTCCTCGGCCTCTTTTTCGTAAAACGGTTTGGCCGTTCGGGGCAATTCATCCTGGATCAATACACTGAAATCATTACTCTTGAAAAGGGAGTCGAGTTGGGTAGCGGTATATCCGGAAGAATACAAAGCACCCACAATGGCGCCCATACTCGTGCCCCCAATAAAATCGATACGCACCCCTGCTTCTTCTATGACTTTGAGTGCGCCGATATGGGCCATTCCCTTCGCACCTCCACCACTCAGAACCAGGCCTACCTTAATATCCTGCCCCGAGGCCGGTGCAGGCTGCTGAGCAAATGCCAAAAACGGCGTAAAAAGGAGGATAATCAAAATGCTGCGCATGGAGTGAAGGTACTTTATTCGCGTAAACTTTCATAAACTTTAAGGGCTTTTGAAGGCCCCACCACCGCGCTGAGTTCCTCGAGGGAACTCTCGCGAATCCGTTTGACAGATTTAAATTTTCGCAGGAGTTCCCGGGCGGTTTTTGCCCCGATTCCCTCTATATTTTCGAGGGCTGAATTAATGGCGGCTTTGCTCCGTTTTTTCCTGTGGAATGTAATCCCAAAACGGTGGGCTTCATTGCGGAGTTGCTGTACAACCCTGAGACTTTCTGACTTCTTATCCAGATAGAGGGGAATCGGATCCTGGGGAAAATAAATCTCTTCCAGCCTTTTGGCGATGCCAATAATCGCCACCTTTCCCCTTAATCCCAATCTTTCCAGACTCTCAAGTGCAGCGGAAAGTTGCCCTTTTCCCCCGTCGATCACAACCAACTGGGGCAGGCTTCCCCCTTCGTCGAGCAGGCGTCTGTACCTCCGGTGCACGACCTCGCCCATAGAAGCGAAGTCATCGGGGCCGGTGACCGTCTTAATGTTGTAGTGCCGATATTCTTTTTTGGAAGGTTTGCCGTCTCTGAAAACGACGCAGGCCGCCACCGGATGGCTCCCCTGTATGTTGGAATTATCAAAACACTCAATATGCCGCGGCTCCTCAGAAAGCCGCAGATCCCGTTTCATCTGCTCCATCAGCCGGGTGGTATGCCGGTCCGGATCTGTTATTTTTATCTGTTTAAAGCGTTCCTGTCGGAAGAATCGTGCATTGCGTTCGGAGAGCGCTACAATTTTGCGCTTATCCCCCATTTTGGGAACCCTGATTTTTATATCCGCGGTAAGCGGCACTTCAAAAGGAAGGTAAACCTCCTTGCAATCCGACTCAAAGCGCGCTCTCAGGTCGACAATCGCCAGGGCGAGTAGGTCTTCATCGGATTCCTGGAGTTTCTTGCGTATCTCCAGGGTATGGGAGCGCACGATGAGCCCATGGCTGATTTGCATGTAATTTACGTAGGCATGCGTGGGATCGGAGACGATAGAAAACACGTCTACATTGGATATTTTCGGATGAACGACTGTGGATTTTACCTGATAATTTTCCAGGACCTCTATCTTCTCCTTCATCACCTGGGCGGCCTCAAATTGCATTTCAGAAGCCAGATGGTTCATGCGGTTCCGGAAATAATGCAGGGAGGTCCGAAAATTCCCCTTAATGATTTCACGGATATCATCTACCTGTCGCTGGTAAGCCGCTTCGTCCTGAAAACCTTCACACGGACCCAGGCAGTTACCCAAATGATATTCCAGGCACACTTTATACTTTCCGGCCTGGATTTTTTCCTCGGAGAGATCGAAATTACAGGTTCGGAGTGGGTATACACTTTTAATCAGGTCCAGTAAAGCACGGACTGTTCTCATCTGAGTATAAGGGCCGAAGTATTCAGATCCGTCATTTATCCTTTTCCGGGTGGGAAAGATTCGCGGGAATCGTTCATTTTTAATGCAAAGCCACGGATAGGATTTATCATCCCGGAGCAACACATTATATCTGGGCTGATGCTCCTTGATGAGATTATTTTCCAGTAAAAGTGCATCGGACTCCGTTGGAACGACAATGTGTTTCAGGGACCTGATTTTTCGCACCATAACCCGGGTTTTTCCGTTCTGGTGCGTTTTAGTGAAGTAAGAACTAACCCTTTTTTTAAGGTTTACCGCCTTCCCCACATAGAGTATTTTATCCTCTGAATCGAAGAACTGATAAACGCCCGGGCTTTCCGGCAGGGTTTTTAGTTGTATGTCCAGTGCCAATTCGTCCATTGAAGTCAGTATCCTTCTTCAAAGATACGGCCCCTTCTGATTCCGGCAGATTCTAAAGTATTTTTAGATCCTTCTGACGCAAAAATCAGTAATCAACAGTCCATGAATGGGTTTTGCAGGCTGTGATCGGAAATTTGTATCAAACAACGCCAATAACCTATACCTAGAAACCTAAATATAAGGAGGTTAACCATACTAAAGTGGTGTTAAGATCGTTTTAAAAACAGTTGGAATGCGTTAAAACTTTGTCAAATTTGTGTATTTCAACGATTAATTCGTACCGTTTATAGTAAATTCTGCGTTATTATTTTATATTTAGAGAATTCAAAGCACACACTTATGGACAACTATCTCATAACACTGGGAATGTACCTGATACTGATGCTTTTTTTCAAAGTGTACGTCGCCATTTCGGCCAAGGAGTAGCACTTGAAAAAAACGTTCCCTCGGGCAAAGGTTTAGTTTAAAGCGATGCAAAAGGACCAGCTTCGGTTAACCTGCCTTCAAAACAGAAATACCCTTTCCCAATCCCAGGTGGAGGCGGAAAGTTTAAAAATTGCCAATCGCTGTCTCGGATTACCTATCTGGGACGGCTTTTTTTATCACCTGTTTCTGAGTATCCCTGAGAAAAAGGAAGTTGACACCTCTTTTTTACTCACTGTACTCCAGGGAAAAGATAAAAACATTGTATTGCCAAGTGTCAAGGGCAACCGCAGCCTCGATCACACCCTGCTCACAGATGCTACCGAGATAAAAATGAGTTCCCTTGGAATTCCCGAGCCCGTTTCAGGCCTTTCAGTCGAACCTGAAGTACTCGACGTGATTTTTGTCCCCTTGCTCGGATTTGATTTTGGCGGGAATCGCCTGGGGTATGGTGGCGGATACTACGACCGCTTCCTGGCCCAATGCAGGCCGGATGCCAAAAAGATAGGTTTGAGTTTTTTCGGCCCTCACACACAGATTCCCAATATAGAAGAAACGGACATCCCCCTCGATGGATGTGTTACCCCGGAGCAGTATTACACTTTCTAGGGGACCCTTTTTTCAAAAGCACTTTTGTTAAAAACCAGGAGTATCCCTACACCCGTACTGATCGCGGTATCGGCAATATTGAAAACCGGCTCAAAAAAGCGGAAGGCTTTGCCGCCCAAATACGGAATCCAGTCCGGCCACAAAGTATCGATCATTGGAAAATAGAGCATGTCTACTACTTTTCCGTAAAACAAGCCTGCATACGGTTCGTCTGAACCAAGAGTCGCAACCTGCCCAAAGCTGTGGTTAAAGAGTTGTCCGTAGAATAAGGAATCAATGATATTGCCAATGGCACCGGCAAAAATCAGACTTACAGCTACGATCAGGATGGTATTGGCTTTTTTACGAAGGATATCCCACAACCAGTATCCGATACCTGCGATTGCGAACAATCGGAAAACGGTGAGAATCAATTTTCCAGTCTTCTCGGATACCGGAAGGAGATCGCTGAGTTTAGTTCCCCAGGCAGCGCCTTCATTTTCTATAAAAAGGATTTTAAACCAGGAAAAGACCTCTACGGATTCTCCGAGTTCAAAGTGTGTTTTTATATAAATCTTGCTGATTTGATCTGCCAGCAATACAAGACCTACCAGCAGGAGGGATTTTTTAAGACTCATCCTATTCCTTTGAATCTGCCAAAAATAGGGATTATATGCCAATCTCGGGGCATCCGCATTAGGGATCCGGTTTTAAAGGGACCTGATCACAATATCACCCCGGGTGCTGTAGAGTTTCAGGTGATGATTCCCTGCAGGTATAGGCTCCAGAAGGACAGTGCCGTATTTGGATTGGGCATCTACTACACCGGACCGAAGATGGGCCGTAATGGGCGCCGAACCCGTAGTGACTTCAGTGTTTTGGGCCCGGTGGGACAGTTCGCAACCCCCATCGTTAAAGACGATTCCCAGGTCCCTGAACACCCCGGAGGTAATAACCTGGCAGCTCACCCCACTTAAGAAAACGTTCTCGTTTTCCGGAAGGGTTATTTTCAATCTGACGGAGACTACCTTATGGGCACCGAGTTTATCGTTGGGCATTTTAAAGTTCGGTCCAAACCGCGTTTCGATAAACAACGTCGTCCCGGATTCCTTGAAAAGTACCATAAGATCCGAACCGTATTCCCCTTCCATACGCGCCTCAACGCTAACCTCCTGGGAGTCTTCTGTGAGCAACTCAACCTCATAGGCGAGCGAGCCGTCAATATTGATAGACTGTATATCGGGGTTCAGGAGTGTTTTGGTGACTTGTTTCTGTCCAAAAAGACCCCCCCCTGTAAGGACTAAAAACAGAAAGGTTACTGGGAAATCCAGGCCCAAAAAAAGCCCCGAAGGGCCTTTTTGTCTATTTCTGCATGTTCTTGGCTTCAATGCTGAGGGTGGCATGAGGAACCAGTTTTAAACGTTCCTTGTTGATGAGTTTTCCGGTGACACGACAAATCCCGTATGTCTTGTTCTCTATCCTGAGCAGGGCATTTTTAAGATCCCGGATGAATTTTTCCTGTCGGATGGCCAACTGGGTATTCGCCTCTTTACTCATTGTCTCTGAACCCTCCTCAAACGCCTTGAATGTTGGAGAGGTATCATCTGTCCCATTATTCCCATCATTCATGTAAGAGCTTCTGAGCAGGTCCAGATGTGATTTGGCTTTCTCTATCTTCTCTTCTATGATCGTCCTGAACTCTTCGAGGTCTTTATCCGAATACCGTGTTTTTAAATCTTGTCCCATAATATCAATGTTTTTGGATCAGCAATTTAGTAGTAACCTCATCAAATTCAATGGCCGTCCCCTCCTTTAATTCCTGCTGGAATTCCAGATCAGCCGTAAGGGTCTCTGATTTAATATACTGCAAATTGCTCATAACGGCAGCTTCGACCGTTTCGTTTTTCAAAAATTTAACGTCTATTTTGTCTGTCACTTCAAAACCTGATTGTTTCCTCAGGTTCTGGATTCGGTTGACCAGTTCCCTGGCGATCCCCTCTTTGCGCAGACCATCATCAATGGTTACATCCAGTGCAACCGTCAGCGGACCGGAAGATGCCACTAACCAACCCTCGATATCCTGAGAGCTGATCTCCACATCTTCTAGTTGTAATTTAATACTTTTATCTTCAAGGTCAAGCACTAATTCGCCTTCCCGTTCAATTTTCTGGATATCATCCTGGTTTAAATTCCCCACGGCAGCGGCAATATGTTTCATATCCCTGCCATAGCGCGGCCCCAGGGTTTTAAAATTTGGTTTTATCCGTTTTACAAGGATGTCAGAGGCGTCGTCGAGCAATTCAATCTCCTTGACATTAACCTCCGATTTGATGAGTTCAGCTACAGCTTCTATTGCCTTTCGCTCCCGGGCATCCAATGCAGGAATCATAATCTTTTGCAAGGGCTGGCGGACTTTTATCTTCTCTTTCTGACGAATAGACAACACCAGGGAAGAGATGGTCTGGGCCATAGCCATCTTTTGCTCCAGATCCTTGTTTATAAATTCAGGGTTGGGCGTTGGGAAGTGCGACAGGTGTACGCTCTCGGATGTCTCCTGTACGGCCACCTCAGTCAGATCCCTGTAGAGCTGCTCCATGAAAAATGGCGCAATCGGAGCGGCTAATTGAGAAATACACTTCAGGCAGGTAAACAGGGTCTGGTAGGCCGAAACCTTATCCTGTCCGTAATCTCCTTTCCAGAAGCGTCGCCGACAAAGGCGCACATACCAGTTACTGAGGTGCTCCTGAACAAAATTTGAAATCATTCGGGCCGCCCGAGTCGCTTCGTAGGTTTCGTAAGCATTTTCTGCCTCCTGAATCAGGGTGTGGAGTTCCGAAAGAATCCAGCGGTCGATTTCCGGGCGGTCTTCAATGGGGATCTCCGCTTCCCGATAACAAAAGCCGTCTATATTTGCATAGAGGGCAAAGAAAGAATAGGTATTGTAAAGCGTCCCAAAGAACTTGCGCTTGACCTCTACAATCCCTTCCATGTCGAATTTGAGGTTATCCCACGGATTGGCATTTGAGATCAGGTACCACCGGGTCGCATCAGGGCCATGGACATCAATCGTATCAAAAGGGTCCACGGCATTTCCCAGGCGTTTGGACATCTTCTTCCCATCCCGATCCAGTACCAGGCCATTTGAAACGACATTTCGATAAGCCACAGAGTCGAATACCATAGTCGCTATGGCGTGAAGCGTATAAAACCAACCCCGCGTCTGGTCTACGCCTTCAGCGATAAAGTCTGCCGGGAAATATTCCCCGGCATCTATGTACTCCCGGTT
>CAZEQO010000014.1:14355-28108 GCA_964514365.1 uncultured Robiginitalea sp.
CCACTGTCAAACCAAACATCGATCAGATCGCTCTCACGCTTCATTGGCTTTCCTGATGGCGCCACGAGGACAATAGCGTCCACAAAGTTTTTATGGAGGTCGATCCGGTTGTAGTTCTCATCAGACATATCCCCGGGAACAAACGATTCCAGCGGGTCTTTCTCCATTAACCCTGCCTCGATGGATTTGGAAATTTCAGCCTTGAGTTCCGATACAGATCCGATCATGACCATCTCCTTACCGTCCTCTGTCCTCCATATCGGAAGCGGTATCCCCCAATACCGGGATCGTGAGAGATTCCAATCGTTAGCTGAAGCCAACCAGTTCCCAAATCGGCCCACCCCCGTAGCTTTCGGTTTCCAGTTGATTTGACCGTTAAGTTCATACATGCGCTCCCGCACTTCAGTCACTTTTATAAACCAGGAATCCAAAGGGTAATACAAAATGGGTTTATCCGTCCTCCAACAATTCGGATAACTGTGGAGGTACTTCTCCACCTTGAAAGCCTTATTTTCTTCCTTGAGGCGAATCGCCAGTTCAACATCTACAGATCGCTCAGGTGCCGTACCTTCTGCGTAATACTCATTTTTAACGTACTTCCCGCCAAGTGGACCCATTTCCGGACGGAACCTGCCCTGCAGATCGACGAGGGGTACAGGATTCCCGGATTCATCCAGGACGAGCATAGGGGGTACGGGAGGATTGGCTTCCTGGGCCACCTGCATATCGTCCGCCCCAAAGGTGGGAGCCGTATGAACTATTCCCGTGCCATCCTCTGTGGTTACAAAATTTCCTCCAATCACCCTAAAGGCGTCCTCAGCACCTTCATAAGGAAGGGTGTAATCCAACAATTGCCTGTATCGTATCCCGATAAGTTCAGAACCTTTAAAGCTCTGAAGGACCCTATATGGGATTTTCTTAGCCTTCTCCACGTCCTCCGGCCATGTTTCTCCGGCATCTACAGGATAGAATTTTCCTGAAAACACAGTACTTATCAAGGCTTTTGCCAGAATGACTTTTAAAGGTTGAAACGTATACTGGTTAAAGGTTTCGACCAGGACATACTCGATTTTCGGGCCCACGGTAAGAGCCGTATTCGAGGGAAGCGTCCACGGTGTCGTCGTCCAGGCCAGGAAATACAGTGATCCGGATTCCCGGGCCAGGAACCCGGGCAGGGTATCTGCAACTGCTTCAAACTGCGCGGTGACCGTCGTATCCGTGACGTCCTGATAGGTTCCGGGCTGGTTCAACTCATGTGAACTCAGTCCGGTTCCGGCCTTAGGGGAATACGGTTGAATGGTGTAACCTTTATAAATTAGGCCTTTCTCGTAAATTTCCTTCAGGAGCCACCAGACAGTCTCCATGTATTTTGGTTTATAGGTGACATACGGATTTTCCATATCCACCCAATACCCAATTTTTTCGGTCATCTCATTCCAGACATCCGTATAGCGCATTACGGCCTTTTTACAAGCCTCATTATAGTCTTCAACGGAAATCTTTGTCCCTATATCTTCTTTGGTGATTCCCAATTCTTTCTCTACACCTAATTCTATAGGAAGTCCATGGGTATCCCAGCCGGCCTTACGCCTGACCTGAAAACCCTTCATGGTTTTATAACGGGGAAAAATATCCTTGATAGTCCGGGCCATGACATGGTGGATTCCCGGCATTCCATTCGCCGACGGGGGACCTTCATAAAAGACAAAAGGAGTGCCTCCTTCACGGGTGCTGATGCTTTTTTCGAATATATTTCCGGCTTTCCAGAAATCCAAAACAGCCTCAGCTACATGGGGGAGATCCAACTTTTCGTATTCCTTGAATTTCATCTGGTTCCGGAATTGAGTCCTCATTTTTGTAAAGAGGGCAAAATTAATGAATTTTAAGGATACCCTAAAGGCATTTAAAAAGGAATTGGCGCATTGAAATCCTTAAAAATTTGGGCGAAATAATCCAGTAGTCAAGTTTTTACGTATATGACTAGTGAATATCAAAACCTAAACACTCTGTATTATGAAAAAAAGACTCTTTTCTGCTATTTTACTTTCAATGGCCCTTTTATTATCTCTTGGGTCTTGCCGGGAAACTGCCGATAAAACCAAAGAAGCTGCGGCTGAAACCCAGGAAGCACTTGAAGATGCGGCAGACGATGTAAAAGACGCGGCTGAAGAGGCTGCCGAAGACGTCAAAGATGCTGGTGAAGAAGCTATGGATGAAGTTGAAGAAGCTGCTGAAGAAGCCACTGACACCATTCAAGAAATGGGCGAAGATGCTAAAAAAGCAGCCAAAGAAGTTAAAGAAGACGTTGAAGAAGCGGTTGATCACTAATTTTAGTGAAAATTCCTTTATAGTAAAAACCCGTGCCAAAAGCACGGGTTTTTTTAATGTCAAATCCTCACGTTAAAGCCCGCAATCACATTAAAACCGGCCGCCGCTATACCTGAAGAATAGGTGCGGTATCTCTGGTTGGTCAGGTTTTCAACCGCAAAAGTGAATTGATACCGATCCCATAGCGTGTAGGAGGCCCGAAGGTTCAGGGTATACCAGGATGGGGAAAACGGATTCCCGTTAGCATCCTCGGCATAGATAAACGGCTTGGCCCGCTCAGACAAAGCCAGGTCTTCAAAAGGGATCTCCCCATTGTAATTTAAAAATACCCCTGCCTGCCATGGATATTTATCCCATGATAACTCCAGGTTGCCGAAGGTTGGAGCTACATGTCGTGCGGCAGTAGAACTCCCATCGGTTTCTTCTTCTTCCCCCTCAGCCAGGGTCAGGTTACCTCTAAGTCCCCAAAACTCATGAAGGGACGCATCAAAGCCCAATTCCACCCCATAAACAAATGCTTTGGAGGCGTTTTGAATCGCCTGCACCCTGCTTGGTACGCCGTTATACACAATAGTGTCCCTTTCATTGAATGTATAATCGCGTCGTACCAGCGCATTGGACAGGTAGGTATAATAAGCCGACCCCCTGACAACCAGTTTATCCCCAAAGTTCTGGCGGACCCCGATTTCAAAATTATAGGCGTACTCGGGTTCCAGGTCCGGGTTGGGCACCACCACAGCGCCAGGCTCTGAATCAAATACTTTTCCGATATCATCGATATTCGGCGCCCTGAATCCTGTAGAAAAGTTTGTGGTTATCTGCGTATCCTCATAGGGAAACCAACTCACCCCAAGACTTCCCGTAAAAGCCCCATTGTTTAAACGGGCATCCTCAAAAGGAAAGGGATAAAAGTCCTGCACGAAATCAGCATCTATCCAGAAATGGCTATATCTCAACCCAGCGAGCAGGGTGAGGTTAGGTTTCAGACGATAGGTACTATTGATATAGGCAGCAAGGCTCATCCAAAGGGAGTCATCCGGATAGCGGGAAGGCCCGGCAGATTGCTCCCCTGTGCGGACATTTTCTTCCAAGCCCTCAGAATTCACCTGATTCAGTACGTACTCTGCCCCGTAGAACAGGTTAAAATTTCCAATTTTACCATTTTCAAAATCGAGATTCAGGGAATATGCATCTACCTGTTCCTCTGTAATAAACCGTATCGGGTCCTGAAAATTCCGATCCCTCCGGCTTTCTTCAAAAAACTGATAGGCCACACTCAGCTTAACCCGGTCATAGAAAGCCTCTTTGCCTTTATGCGACACCAGAAGGTTGCCCATCCCCCATATCTGCGGCCCGTATTCCCATTCGGCGGATCGAAGCCCCGCCTCGTTTTCCGCAGGGCGGATCAGCCGATCATACCTGGGTACATCCGAAGTTTTGGAGTAGTGTAATCCCAGGTCAAATGACCAACTGTTGTTGGGCCTATACCCCACTTTTTGCATCAAACTCAATTGATCATATCCCGTAGGCACCTGAGTCCTGGGATCTTCATTGACCTTAAACTCGTCCTGCCCGTTGCGGGTGACCACATAACCAGGCCTCAAATAAGACTCGGGTCCATGAAGTCCCATCTTCAAATCCCCGAAGGAGTTATAGGTCAGGCTTGTGAGCATCGCCCATTTTTCGCCGGAAAGGGCAACATCCCCATGGAGGGTCTGTTCATTGGAAGCACTGGAGGTTCTATAGCCGGCATTCCCCTCAATCTCTAAAGAGTCTGATCTGGAAAACCGGGGAGATTTCGTATAAAAATTCATGACCCCCCCTATAGCATCACTGCCGTAAATCACAGACCCCGGGCCAAAAAGCACTTCTACATTCTTTACGGCAAACGGATCGATGGAAATGATGTTCTGGATATTCCCCCCCCTGAAAATGGCATTGTTCATCCGAACCCCATCTACAGCAAGCAGGACCCGGTTAGTGGCAAAACCCCGAATCATCGGACTACCCCCTCCATACTGGCTTTTCTGGACAAAAACCTTTCCGGACTGCTGTAGCAGATCAGCAGAGGTCTGTGGATTTCCCAAAGCCACTGCCTCCGCATTAATAGTCTCAATTTTTTGGGGGATGTCCCTTTTTTGTTGCTCCCATTTGGAAATAGAAACGACGATCTCCTGTAGTTGTTCCGGTTTGGAAACGAGCAAAATCCGCCCACCCATCTGTCGAATACCCTCTGGGTATAAAATCCGGGTCTGATAAGCGAGGTGCCTTATCTCAATCCGCACCTTTTCCGGAAAGTCCCCGAGATCGAATTGCCCGTCAAAATCAGTTAGGGCCGTGACAGAACGATCCTGGGTAAAGACGGCCACATCGGAGATTGGTTCACCGGTATCCCTGTCGTAAATCCCAACCTGTTGAGCATTCAGACCACAGGTTACCCAAAAAAACTCAAGAAAAACAAAGGTAAAAACCTTAAGAAAAAACTTCATCCAGAACTTCTAAAGACTTGGGTTTTTTAAATCCGTGCAAATGTATCTCAAAATAGCGAATCATGTTTTCAAGGAGGATTTTTCGCTGATGATGATTGAGTTTTACCAAATGAATTGCATCAAATTTCATGCCCAAAAGCATTTTAAAGTGATCGAGTTCAGGGCCGCCAAAACAGGGATTCCAGGAAGGAGTCAGGCAAAAAGCCCCTTCAACCATGTCAAAATAGGGTCCTTCGATCGAGCTCAGATCGGGGAAAAACCCAAGATGACGGGTAAGGCCGATAAGAAATCGAATATGAAAATTGGCCATTTCCTCTTGCTGATCCAGCCATTGTAAAGTCGTTTCTACATATTGGAAGAGCCGCGGATCTGTTTCTGCTTCCTTTAAACACTGGGAGAGCACTTCAGCCAAAAACAAAGCGACTGCTCCCTTTCGAACCTCTGTGTGCAGGGATTGGTACCCATAACTAATTGAAGCTTCCCGTATATAGCCCAGGGAACCCGATGCGTTTGTTTTAGCGACTATTTCGAGTTGCGTAAGCGGTTGGAAAAATGCTATTTTAAGCCGTCCTTTCCGGGTTTTCAGAATTCCCCTCAACATAAAAGACTGCACGCCTTCCTTCTCGGTCAAGACCTTGGATATCAAACTATTGTCCCCGTATTTCAGAGAAGTAAGCACTATGGCCTTAGTCGTTACGGGCACGGATCGGTTTGTTTGGGTTTAAAGATACGGCTATTGCAAAAAAAAATCTCCCGAACAGGCAGTTGCCCTTCGGGAGATTAAATATCTACACTTCTGTTTTTAGATAACGCCCTGAGCCAGCATGGCATCGGCCACCTTTACAAAACCGGCAATATTCGCACCTTTAACATAGTTACAATACCCATCGGATTCCATACCGTACTCGATACATGAATCGTGAATATCTTCCATGATAGCGCGAAGCCTTTGATCGACTTCCTCCCGCGTCCAACTAATTCTCAATGAATTTTGGGACATTTCCAGACCCGAGGTTGCAACACCCCCGGCGTTTGAAGCTTTACCGGGAGCAAACAATATCCTGGCATCGCCAAAGGCGTGAATGGCCTCCGGGGTGGAGGGCATATTCGCGCCTTCGGCCACACAGAGACAGCCATTGTCGATCAGGTTTTTTGCATCTGTACCGTCGAGCTCATTCTGGGTAGCGCAAGGCAATGCCATATCACAAGGCACATTCCAGGGCGTTTCTCCTTTGTGATAGGTGGCGCTGGAAAACTTCTCCGCATATTCCGAAATACGACCTCTACGCTCATTTTTGAGATCCATGATCCATTTGAGCTTTTCTTCATCAATTCCGTCCTTGTCGTATACATATCCTCCCGAATCGGACATCGTCAGTACCTTGCCTCCAAGGTGCAGGACTTTCTCAGCGGCAAACTGAGCGACATTTCCGGATCCTGAGATAACGACATTCTTCCCTTCAATGCTTTCATTGCGGGTTTTTAACATGTTTTCGGCAAAATAGACCGTGCCATACCCCGTTGCTTCAGGCCGTATTTTTGAACCTCCCCAGGAAAGCCCTTTTCCCGTGAGCACCCCGGTGAATTCATTCCGGATTTTCTTGTACATCCCAAAGAGGAAGCCAATCTCCCGGGCACCTACCCCAATATCCCCGGCAGGAACATCGGTGTTTGGCCCTATATGCCTGCATAATTCCGTCATAAACGAATGGCAAAATCGCATGACTTCATCATCCGATTTTCCTTTCGGATCAAAATCAGACCCTCCTTTTCCACCTCCCATAGGCAGGGTAGTCAGGCTATTTTTAAAGACCTGCTCAAAAGCCAGGAACTTAAGGATACTGGCATTTACCGATGGGTGAAAGCGCAGTCCCCCTTTATAAGGTCCGATAGCCGAATTCATCTGAATGCGATACCCCCGGTTCACATGGATTTCTCCTTTATCATCCACCCAGGCGACTCTAAAAGAGATGAGCCGCTCCGGCTCCACCATTCGGAGCAGGATATTCTTGCCGTTGTAAATTTTGTTTTTGGAGATGTAGGGAATGGTAGTCTCTGCTACTTCCTGTACGGCTTGAAGAAACTCGGGCTCATGGCCGTTTCGGCTTCGGACTTCCTCCATAAAAGCCTCAATCTTTGCTTGTATTTCAGACATAGAGATTGGATTGAAAATTGTCAGGTTGAAATAATTGGGGCTAAATTATGTCTTTCCCGTAATTCTTCACCTCTTTTAATGAAAATTTGACAATTTTTTTAGGTACACCTGCTAAGTCACTACCCCAGGGAGGAGAGCGCCTGCTCGAGATCCTCGATAAGATCCCGGGCATCTTCGATTCCCACACTAAGGCGTACCAGGGCGTCCGTAACCCCGCTTTTCTCCCTTTCTTCCCTGGGGATGCTCGCGTGGGTCATGCTGGCCGGGTGTCCTGCAAGACTCTCCACACCCCCCAGGGACTCGGCCAGGGTGAATACTTTCAGGGATTCGACAATTTTCACCGCGTCGGCGTAGTTGGCACCTTTGGGCACAAAAGAAATCATTCCCCCAAAGTCATTCATTTGTTCTTTGGCTACTTCATGGTTGGGGTGGTCCTCAAAACCGGGCCAGTATACCTTCTCCATCGCCGGATGACTTCGAAGGTACAGGGCTATTGCGGCTCCGTTTTCGCAATGACGCTGCATACGCACGTGCAATGTTTTAATTCCCCGTAGTACCAGGTAACTATCCATAGGGCCACAAACTGCTCCACTTGCATTTTGAATAAAGTACAATCGATCCGCCAGGTCGGAATCCCTGACGATAAGGGCTCCGGCAACAACGTCACTGTGACCGCCCAGGTATTTGGTTGCCGAATGCATGACAATATCAGCACCGAGGTCCAGGGGTTGTTGTATATAAGGAGTTGCGAACGTATTGTCTACAGCCAGCAGGACGTTGTGTTTTTGGGCCAGTTCCGCCACGGCCTTGATATCGATGACATTCATCATCGGGTTTGTGGGTGTTTCCACCCAAATGAGTTTTGTCTTTTCTGAAATAGCCGCTTCTATTCGCCCGGTATCTTTCATGTCCACAAAATGAAAGCGCAACCCAAAGGGTTCAAATACTTTACGAAACAAGCGATAACTCCCCCCGTAGAGATCATTTGTGGATATGATTTCGTCTCCGGGACTCAAGAGCTTAATTACGGCATCCATCGCAGCCAGACCACTGGCAAATGCGAGGCCATAACTGCCGTTTTCAATACTGGCCAGTCCTTTTTCCAGGGCGTGGCGGGTTGGGTTGCCACTTCTGGAATATTCAAACCCCTTATGCCCTCCGGGTGTGGTTTGGGCAAACGTAGAAGTTTGGTAGATCGGAGGCATCACTGCGCCGTAGGCTTTATCCGGTTCCTGTCCTCCGTGAATTGTATTCGTGTTGAATCTTAAGGGCTTTTTCATGCGTAGAAATTGTTCCGGCAAAGGTATTCGGATTCCAGCCCGATTACAACCCTATGGGTAAAAATGAGTTTGTCGTATCGTCGGAGATTGTACCTTTACACTGTTAAACCTCTTTGTCCTCTGAACTACCCGGTCCATGAAAAGCTTTCTTTCCATTTGTTTTCTCTTTGCGATGATCTCCTGCACTTCGGATTCCGTCACAGCCTTGAAAATCCGGGAATTCGAGGGAGAGGTTTGCGTGGATTGTCCGAAAGTTTGGATTTCCATCCCTGAAGCCGGGGAAAATACAGTTTTGGGTAAGTCCGTCAATACAGGTGTTCGGGAGGAAATCATTGAATTATTGGATTTTGATCAGAATAAAAATGCCGTGGATATACCAGGGGCCATTGATGCCTTCACTGCCGGATTCCGCAATTTACAGGAGGAATTTCCAGAGGAATTGACCGGATGGGAAGCCAGTGTAACAGGCACAAAGTCCTATGAAGACCCTTTTTTGCTAACCATAAAACTCGAAACATACCTTTTTACAGGTGGGGCACACGGATACGGAGCCACACGTTATCTGAACTTCGATAAAAAAACCGGAGCCGAACTGTTGGGGAGCGAACTCCTGAATGATCCGGAAGCATTTTCAGAATTTGCCGAGAGGGCATTCCGGGAAAAATACGATATCCCGGCAGGAGCCCCGATAAACAGCACCGGGTTTATGTTCGAAGAAAACCAGTTCACCCTCCCTGAGAACATCGGCCTTTCCGCTGATGCCATTGTACTGCACTACAACCCCTATGAAGTCGCCTCCTATGCCGATGGATCACTCATCCTTGAAATCCCCCTTGAAAAAGGACGCGCGTTTCTCGAACAGCCCCGGGACTAAAAGCACTTACTGAACTATTTTTAAAAGGGAAAGCACCGTTCCCAGATGAATTCCCTCGTGATAAAGGTTGAATTGTAAAGCTTCATCAATGGAACGGAGCGTAAACCCTGCACTGGTTTTATACGTTGTGTAGTTTTTAAAAATACCGTTGTCGTAATCCTGCTCCAGCCTTCCAACAGTGTCCACCAGAAGGCGCGCCACTTCCCCCCGCTTTTCCGGATTGGGTAATTCCCCAGGGAAGGTGCCTTTGGAATACGCCATGACAAAGTCATCACTGATATTCAGGGGAAGGCCACTCAGTTTATAACACAGTAACTGCTGTACGACCAGGATATGACTGATGTTCCACCAAATGTTGTTTCGAAAACCTTCCGGGATATGCCCAAGGGCTGATTCCGGGGTATTATCGAGGATTTTCACCAGGTTCTCCCGGTGGCGCTGCATCGTCTGAAAAATGAATTCCGCCTTCATTTGGAATTGGGTTTAAATGCGTTTTGCTTCTAAATTAAACCTTACTTTTGAATACGAGAAAAAATCGGGCATTGATCTTGGTCTTATGAAAAAATTCTTCTACCTCAGCACCTGTGACACCTGTAAACGCATTCTCTCCGAATTGGATCTCCCCGGGGACTTCGCCAAACAAGATATCAAAACCAAACCGATGACTGAATCGGATTTGGAGGCCTTGCGGGAACTCGCCGGTAGTTACGAGGCACTATTCAGCAAACGGGCCCGCCTCTATAAAGAACGCAATCTTAAAAATCAGACCCTCAGCGAGGCAGATTATAAGGATTTAATCCTGGAACATTACACATTTCTGAAAAGGCCGGTAACGGTTATCGGAAACCGTATTTTTATAGGGAATGCTGCCAAAACTGTTGCGGCGGCTAAAGAAGCCCTCCACTCTTGAGCAAAAGGACGCTGGCCATCCTGGCCGCCATCGGGGCCACTACAATTTACGGCCTGAACCACACAATCGCCAAAGGTGTAATGCCGCATCACGTAGGGGCATTTGGCTTTATTTTCCTTCGGGTGAGTGGAGCGGCAATCCTGTTCTGGATCATTTCAATTTTCGGACCTAAAGAACGTATTGAAAAACGCGATTGGGGCCGGCTTCTGCTTTGTTCCCTTTTTGGAATGGTCATCAATATGCTGGCTTTTTTCAAGGGTTTGGAGCTCTCCACCCCAATTAACAGCTCGGTCCTCGTCACAATTACACCTGTTATCGTTACGGTGCTTTCTGTCTTTTTGATTGCCGAAAAAGTTACCCGGGTTAAGGTATTGGGCATAGGTATGGGGCTTGCAGGGGCCCTTGCACTTATATTTATGAACGAAGGGGAACAGGTGAACGCCCCGAATATCCCCCTGGGAAACGCCCTTTTTATCGTAAATGCCACAAGCTACGGCCTGTACCTGATCCTGGCTAAAAAGCTCATCGAGAAATATCACCCCTTTACACTCATGAAGTGGCTTTTCTCACTGGCGTTTGTGATCAATTTTCCCATCACAGTAACACAATTTATGGAAATTAACTGGATGGAAATCCCCCCGGAAGGTCTTGGGGCTATCGCGTTCGTAATCATTGGAACTACATTTTTGACCTACCTCTTCAACGTTTTTGCATTAACCGAGTTAAAGGCCTCTACGGTAAGTGCTTTCGTCTATGCACAACCCGTTATTGGTATCCTCTTTGCACTGATGATGGGGAAGGACAGACTTTCCCTGCTGACATTCGGAGCCACACTTTTGGTGCTCATGGGGGTTTATCTGGTAAGCAAACGCCCTAAGGCAGGTCTTTCCGCGGAATCCTGACGGGTCGTGTGTCCTTTTGGGTAAGAACCCTGAAGGTTTCACCCTTTTCTATAGCATTGAATTTTTGGTTCATCTCTGGGGTAGGGCATGTCAGTTTACGGGTTGTGAGATTCATCCAACCCCCCATAAGTTGTGCATGCGCCACTTGAACCCCCTTGTGGTTGTACATATTGTGGTAAAATTCAAAGAACATCCCGTCGGCGCTTAAACCATTGATCTCCAAAGAAACCTGAACCGGATTTCCAGGTAAAACCTCGTTTAAATAATAGACGTGTTCGTAGAAAACTACAGGACCAATGTCATTCGTATTCAGGTATTCCAGGGTAAAGCCCAGGTCGTGGAAAAAAGCCATTCGGGTATGGCTCATAAAACTGATAAATGCTGTATTCCCCAAATGGCGGTTGGCATCCAGGTCATTCCATCGAATTTCTACAGGCTTTAAATACATAGTGGGACTTTAAAAGTAAAAAGCTCAAAAATAAGGGGAATTTAAAATTGCTTTTCCAGTTGGGCCTTAATTTATCCTTATTTTTAGCCCAATAACTTATTTCCATGAGCGAAAAACCCGCCTTTATCAAGACCCTGAAGCTGCCTGTTATCGCAGCCCCATTATTTTTGATTTCCAACCCGGAACTCGTTATCTCTTGTTGTAAAAATGGTATTGTAGGCACTTTCCCTGCCCTGAATCAGAGGAGTAGTGAGGGCTTTGAAGCCTGGTTGATTCAGATCAAAGAAGCGCTTTCGACATACGAAAAAGAAACAGGAAAAACTCCGGCACCTTTCGGGGTTAACCTCATTGTACACCCCTCTAACCCCAGGCTGGAGGCAGACCTCAGACTATGCGTCAAACATCAGGTGCCCCTTATCATCACCTCCCTTGGTGCCGTCTCTCAAGTAGTGGACGCAGTGCACAGCTATGGGGGCCTGGTCTTCCACGACATCATTAAAAAGAGACACGCTGAAAAGGCGGCTGAAGCCGGAGTGGACGGGCTTATCCTGGTATCGGCAGGTGCAGGGGGACACGGGGGGATTATGAACCCCATGTCCCTTATCGCAGAAGTGCAAAGCTTTTTTGATAAAACCCTCATTCTTTCCGGTTGTATCAGTACCGGACGCGATGTAGCATCCGCCCTACAGATGGGGGCAGATCTCGCTTATATGGGTACTCGTTTTATCAACACCCAGGAGAGTGCAGCCCCTCCGGAATATCGGGAAATGATCATCGAAGCCGGAGCGAGTGATATTGTTTACACGGCGGCAATATCAGGAGTACATGCGAACTTTTTAGGACCGAGCCTCCGGGCAGCAGGTCTTACGGAAGAAGACCTGAAAAAGGATACAAAGATCGATTTTGGAAAGGAACTCGACACCGAAGCCAAGGCCTGGAAAACCATTTGGTCGGCCGGGCAGGGAGTGGCTACCATACACGATGTTCTGCCGGTGGACAAACTGGTTGCACGCCTTCGGGAGGAATTCCTGGAGGCCCTGAAGGCACAGGCCTCGGTATTAGACCACTACCGTTAATCCCCCGGCGATATGTTTGTAAAAAGGAACATGGGATTGATACCCATTATAATGGGTACCTGGAAAAACCTCGTATTCTTTACAGTCTGGACCTCTTTAGTTTTTTTCCTGTATTATTATCAGGGATGGACCTTCATCTCACTTGCTTTTGAACCCCTTACTGTAATCGGAATTGCCGTATCCTTTTATCTCGGTTTTAAGAACAGTCAGAGCTATGACCGCTTCTGGGAGGCGCGCAAGATTTGGGGGAGCATCGTAAATTATTCCAGAACATGGACCGCCCAGGTCCTGAGCCTGGTCCAGGAAGGTGAGTCGGATCAGCGCGTTCTTATTTACAGGCATTTGGCCTGGATCAATGCCCTGAGAATCCAGTTGAGGCAACCCAGTTCTTTTTCCATGAAGCCCAGCCGGTCCCTCAAGCGACTTATCGAAGGGTATGAAGAAGAATCCTCGCTAAAAGTGGTGTTAAAGCCCTTTGTTTCCCAGGTTGAATTGAAGTCCCTGGAAAAACGGAAGAATGTGGCCACCCACCTTATAAAAAATCAGGCGCTTCACCTTGAAAAGCTGGTCAGCCTGGAACGAATAACCGAAATTGACAAATTACTCCTCCATCATCTGCTGGAGGAGATGTACAATCAGCAGGGAGCTTGTGAGCGCATCAAAAACACCCCTTTCCCAAGACAATACTCTTATTTTGGAACCATTTTTGCCTGGATATTTGTGTTATTGTTACCCTTTGGGTTGTTGAACGCTTTTGATGAAGAATTCAATCTATTATCGGGTTCAGCGCGGATATGGATGGAATTGGCCGCTATTTCACTTTCCGTTCTCCTGTCGTGGATATTTATCACCATGGACAAAGTTGGTAGTAGCAGCGAGGACCCGTTTGAGGGACGGTTTAACGATGTTCCCATGACAGCTATTTGTCGTACAATCGAAATTGATCTAAAAGATATGCTCAATGAGGATTCACTCCCTGAGTACATTACCCCCAAAAACAATATCCTGTACTGATGCCGCTGATATCCTCTGATTTCAGGCCTCCAATTCCCTTTCGAAATGGCCATGCCTCAACCCTTTACTCTGCGCTCCTGCGCAAACCCAAAGGGCCAGATCAGCAAAGGGAGCGCATCTATCTGGAAGATGGTGACTTCCTGGATCTCGACTGGACCCGTCAGCCAGAGGGCTGGCGGGAGGTGGCCGACGACGGCCTGTCGCTCACCGGCGGGCCGGGGCGCGCCGATCGTGGTATCGCACCCCGTCTCAAGCTCAATCTCGGCATTGAGCAGCG
>CAZEQO010000014.1:28118-30356 GCA_964514365.1 uncultured Robiginitalea sp.
TGAACTTCAGAGGTTGTAGCGGCGAGTCCAATCTTACATTCCGTTCCTATCATTCCGGGGCCACTGAAGATCTCAGTGCCGTCCTCAGTCACATCCTCAAGACCGGCTCGTACCAACAGATTTACCTCAAAGGCTTTAGCCTTGGAGGCAATCTGATTCTTAAATTCCTTGGAGAACAATCCGCGCTGACCAGGCATGTTCAGGGTGCAGCCGTGATTTCCGTCCCCTGCGACCTTCACGACTCCCTTAGACAACTCAACCGACCGGGAAACTGGGTCTACGCCCAGCGCTTCCTGAAATCCCTGAGGGAAAAAGTTGCGGAGAAACAAAGGCGATTTCCCAGTGCATTTCCCCAGGGAGGCGTGGAACGCATTGCTAGTCTAAAGGACTTCGACGACATCTATACCAGTAAGGCCCACGGGTTTAAGGACGCCCTTGATTATTACAAACAATGCAGTAGTCTACAGTTTCTAAGCAGCGTCACTGTCCCTACGCTTTTGTTAAATGCACAGAACGACTCTTTTCTCGGGGATAAATGTTACCCTTTCGACCAATGCCGGGAGCACCCATATGTTCATTTTGAAAACCCCCGTTACGGCGGGCATGTGGGCTTTGTAGATAGCGGCTCCAGTTACTACAGTGAAAAAAGAAGCCTGGAGTTTCTAAATGCCCTGAATTAAAGAGCTATTTAGTATCTTAGGGGCTGTATTTAGAATAGATAACCTATGAAACGAATCCTGACTGGTATTGCACTTACAGCCCTGCTTTTTGGTTGTGGTGAAAAAAAAGAAACGAAAAAAGACGGTTTTGAAATGAACCGTAATAAAAAGGAAGAAGCGAAATCTGCAACGGCCTCCCAGGGTGTACCTGTAGACCTTAATAATAAGGGAATCGGCCCCATAACATCTGTGAGTTTTGAGGAAGCTATCGATATGGAACTGGCCAAGGCCGGGGAAACTAAATATCAAATGATCTGTACGGCCTGCCACATGATTGGCCAGCGAATGATCGGACCGGATCTTACCGGGGTTTATGAAAGGCGAAGTCCGGAATGGGTCATGAATATGATCCTCAACCCGGACGGCATGCTCAAAGAAGACCCCATAGCCAAGGCTTTACTCGAAGAGTACAACGGGGCGATCATGCTCAACCAGAATCTCTCTGAAGAAGATGCGAGGGCCCTGGCCGAATATTTGAGAACGCTTTAAATCTTTCGGGAATCGAATTAGAACCGGATCTGGCCCAGGCCTTATCCGGTTTTTTTTATGCTGTTTAGAAGGAGCTCCTTTTATTCCACTCCATAAAAAGAATCTCATGGAAGCCAAAGCGAAAAAAAAGCACTACTTCATTGCCCTTGTGCCGGAATCCCCCCTTAGGGATGAGGTAGATGATTTTAAAAGGGAAATAAAGGACCGTTTCGGGGCCGCCCACGCCCTGAAATCCCCGGCTCATATCACGCTTCAGATGCCCTTTCACTGGTTGGAATCCGAGGAACACCAGATGGAGAAATGCCTGCGGGAATTCGCTGCCCGCGAAGGTAGCCCCAGGGTACGTCTGAAGGATTTTGACTGCTTTGCCCCCGGAGTTCTCTTTGTAAAGGTCGAGGACCACCTCCCGCTTCAACAACTGCATTACGCCTTAAAAAAAGAGCTGGTATCCCGGCTGGGGTTTCCCGAGTCACAGCGGACTGAGAAGTTCCATCCGCATATGACAATCGCGACAAGGGACCTGAAGGAATCTGATTTTAAGGCCGCCTGGGAAGCATTCAAGGAACGGAAGTTTAGCGCTGCCTTTAAGGCCGGGAGCCTGTTTCTACTTAAACACAACGGCAAAAACTGGGATCTTTTTATGGAGTTTCCCTTTTACGATTTCCATGGTGAATAGTGCCTTCCCCCAAAAAGCACCCAGGAGAATTCTTTCTATCTTTAAACCTGAATATCCCTTGCAGTCCTTCTGAAGGCTTAAAACCAAAATATTTACAATGATATAAGCGAACTCTCAAGGGAAGTGCGCTACTAAGACAAAGTCCTATGAACCAATCCATCCTGACCGGTTTTTTTACCCTCCTGCTATTCACCCTGAGTGGTTGCCAAAATGCATCAGAGCAAGATGCGCTTACCTTAAATTCTCCTCAGCAAACACATCGGATCGACGTCTATCTGGATGGGGCGGGGCGTCCCGGATATCGCGTACTCCGCAACGGAAATACCGTAATCGACAGTTCCGGACTGGGTTTTG
>CAZEQO010000015.1:0-14301 GCA_964514365.1 uncultured Robiginitalea sp.
GCCAATCCATACCGGCCTGATAAAACGCATCGAAAAAACCGAGCTCTACGGGGACCAGGGGATGCAGCCGATAGGCCTCCCCGATTTTTTCCGGGGTATTGGCCGGGTTGAAATTCTCATATTTTTCCACGGACAACAGCATGGTAAGGTTTAAGCCCCCGGTAAGGCGGTATTCAAAATCGAGAACCTCCTGCAGCACCTCACCCGACCCATTGAGATAAGCGTGAATGAGCTCCGGGGCTTTCTCGCGGGAATTGGCCTGATACAAAAGACGCCTGATAAGATACACCCCATCCTGAGCATTGATCACAAAGGGAATGGAATCTCTGAGGGTAACTTCTAAGGGCGACTTCTCCAGGTGGGCAATCGCCTTAAAATAATCCGCTTTAAGATCCGGGTACTCCTCATGACACTCAGGGGTATTCGCACAATACTCAAATATTCTTGAAAGGGAAAGGGAATAACTATCCAGGCGATTCAGTAGAAAATCTCCGCTTAGAGGCGCGGGGGAATCGAGCACGGATGCATGCACCATTTCCGGGAATAAATCCTGAACCACCCTGGCCAGTCGCGTCCCGTAGGACCCTCCAAAGAGGTTGTATTTGGCATATCCCAAATGTTTAAAGAGCATCCCAACATCCCGGGCGCTCTGCTGGGTGTTGTAGTGGGCAGGTTCCACCTGACCCTCCTCGCATTTGAGCCTGTATTCCGAGATCATTTTCCGGGTCAGTGCCAGCTCTGCTTCAGGGTCGGCGTCCATGGCCAGGATATCAAAGGAATCGAAAGACATATCCGGAAGGGCCGAGGACAATCCGATCCCCCGCTGATCAAAAAGGATAACATCACGACCCTGCCGGAAAGGATGCTCAGCAAGGAATCCGAGGAGCCCCTCGTCAAGGGTTTCCCCCCCCGGCCCGCCTGAAAAAAAGATCATCGGATAAGCCCCCTCAACAGGTTCTTTGGCCTTCATCACGGCATAGGCAATATGAATCTGCCTTCCGTCGGGCTCATCGTGGTTTTCGGGTACCTGTAAAATCCCCGTGGTCAGCGCTTTGTTTTGTGTAAGCCAATCGGGAAGGTTGTTTTCCTGTACAATTTGGGCGTGGGTGGTAGTTGTATTCCCCATAAAACACAGGAGTACAACAAAAATAAGGAATCGGTGCATCGGGTACATCTTAAAGGTTGGTATACCTAACAGACGATCTTTGAGGTAATTCGTTACAGTTGCAATACTGAAGATTAGGGTGGAAAGAGCCTTGAAATCCAGTTGTGGGAAGGGCGCCTGTTTAAGAAACCGTTCCGCAAGTAAATTTCAAGTCTATGTAGTAATTTGAAGCCGGGTGGGTGGGGGCGCTTCCTGGGCTTAAAAGTCCTTCCTATACCAACAAATCAGCAACCTCAGCCCAGTTATCAGCCCGTTCATAGCCCGTGGTATGAATATTATGGGGGGAGGTGAAAAGTATGCTCCGCCCTTGAAACGTTTCCAGGTTATGGCTGCGGTCATCGATAAGTACATCGCCCCTCAGGATGTGTTTGTCCCCAAGAAGGATACGATTTCTCCAATGGATAAAGGGAAAGTGTTCATCCAGCCACTGGTGTTTTTCAATAAGCGAATTCGGAAACTGCATGGCTGCCGAAGCGATATAGACCTGGTATTTTTCCGTCAGCTCCCGCAGGACTTCCTGACTCCCGGGAATGGGGTCGAGATGGCGAAAAAAACCGGGTTCAAAATAATGCTCCCATATGCGCTCCCGATGTTCTGGCACTTGTTGCCAAACCTCGCCTCCCATGCACTGTTCTTTGGTCAGGGATGCCCCAAATCTGCTGTTATATCGGCTGATGTGAGCCCCGTAGGTGTCCGCCAACACCTCATCCATGTCTACGAATAATGTCATGGTGCGAAGTACTCAAAAAAGGAGAAAATCCTCAAGGAATCCGGCGTTAAAACTGCGTTATTTTTCTTGCACCCATTATCCCGAAAGGTCCTGGAACTTACACCTGCCGGAACTAGAGACTATCCAGTTCCACAAATTCGTATTCAGGGGACATCTCCAAAAGCTGTCTGAGGATTGCAGCATGTCCGTTCCCAATGACCACCAGGATGCGATCCTGGGGGCTTTCTGTCATTTGTTGTATGTTCCGGAAAATCCTGAGATTCCTGTTGTACCACCAAATAGAGATTAAATCGGCTCCCCGGAATGTACCGAGCTTAAAATCCCCGATCAAATAGGCGCCATACCCGTAATTGTGGGATTCACGTGAATTCATGTATTTAAAATAATCGAGTAAATGGACCTGACGCACCAATTTGCTGTCTTCCTCAAACCACTTCCTGTATAAATCCGTGTAAATATCGGCGTCGCTCTGGAAATCAAAATCTTTCCCCAGTTCTTTCATATAGGCAGAGTCGACCACCTGCCCGAGGTCCTCTGAAAAGGGAATGGCGTCTATCGAATAAAGGGTATCCAATTTCAACTCGTTTCCGATACGCATGGCGAGCTGATAACGTTCATCCCGTTTATCCCGATGTTCCCCGGCCCTGTACTGACCGTATTTCAGGGCTGCGTCCCACTCAGGATGGGCTTCGATGGCTATTTTATTGGGGTTGAATTTCTTAAGATATTCCACCAATTCCGTCACCTCGGATTTTTTGGGTTCCTCCAGCACATCTATTTTATCCGACTCTTCCGCTTTCATGGCATCAAGGCCGGGGTAGTCAAAATGGAAGCTGCCAACCACTAACACCCGGGCACGGGCTGAGGGGAAATAACTACTTACGGGTTTAATCAGTGTTTCCTCCGATTCGTCAGTAACGGGTTCTTTATTCTCACCACATGAAGTGATGAGTAAGAATCCAGCGAACATTACTTTTAGTTGATTTAACATATGTAGGGTATTTAAAGGGTTATCCCTACCCTGTTTGGATTATTTTCCCGCAGTTCGAAACAGCGTGCTCCAATCCCATTACAGTCTTGGGGAAGCCCTGATTAGCAGACGTAATTTTCCAAAAAATGTTACAGGTCGGCTATTTGTATAGCGCAGGCGATTCTTGTTCCACAATACCAAATTCCTTATCTTACCCCATTGATAATCTTGCCCTCTTGTAAATCTTACCCATGAAGAAATTTTTGATTTTGTTTTTTTCCCTGGCAGTACTTTCCTGTTCAGATGACGATGGCGGTACTGAGACCAATCCCAACCGCGATTTGGTCGTTGGAACGTGGAACCTGACTGAACTGACCATTTCCCCGGCTCAGGACATCAACCAGGATGGGACCACAACCACCAATGTGCTCTCGGAAATAGACTGTACCCTTACCGGGAGGATTACCATCAACGATAATAATACCTGGGCCTTTACCGGAAACGACCTGGTGATTACCACCATTACGGGGGGGCTTTTTATCTTCCAGTGCTCCGACAATACACGAAACGAGGGTGGTAACTGGGATATCGAAGGCAACATCCTTCGCCTGGCAGACGGGACCGGGGCCATTACCTTCTTTACTTTCAGCAGTTCTCAGGAAACCTTAACCAACATCATCGGGGATAACCTCCCCGGGTTACAGGCAGAGGTTTATACCAAACAATAATCTGATTCAAATTTAAAACGCCAGGGTCTTATCCTGGTTATTCGGTATCTGCGGAGTGCAGGGCTGTCAGTAACATCCGCCCTCCCGGAATTGCCCTCCCGGGCATTTAAAAATGCGGATATAATCAATTACAAACTCCCGGGGAAAGATGGAATCATCGATTTCAGGCCCGCCAAAGTTCCCGCCTATGGCAAGGTTGATCAGCAAATAAAAAGGTTGGTCAAAAGGCCAGACCTCCGGGGTGCGCTCCTCCGGGGAAAAGGTATAGACCAACACCCCATCTGTAAAAAATCGAATCGCTCCCGGCTCCCATTCCACAGCGAACAGGTGAAACCCGTCCTCAATATCGGCAACATGGGTTTTCCGGGTATTGATGGTATTGCCATGGCTGTCCGGGGTATGGAGAGAGGTGTATACCATCCCGGGATCCTTACCCACGTATTCGAGGATATCGATCTCCCCGCACCGGGGCCACCCGACTTCCCCAATATTGGAGCCGAGCATCCAGATTGCCGGCCATACCCCCGTGCCGGTTGGGAGTTTGGCCCTGGCTTCCACCCGCCCGTACTGAAATTCCACCTTGTCTTTAGTGGTAATGCGGGTAGAGGTATACCCCCCATCATCCTTTCGGGCGGTAATAAACAGTTTTCCATCCTCCAGGCGGTGGTTCTGATGGGTATACATCTGGGCTTCGTTATTCCCCCATCCACAAATTTCCGGGCAACCGTCCCCCAATTCGTAGTTCCAGGTATCCCCGGAGAGTTCTGTCCCGTCAAACTCCTCTGCCCAATAGAGTTCGGGTGAAGAGGGGCATCCGGTCAGCAGCACAAGCAACAAGGACAAACCGGACCAAACGCTATATTTCGCAAATGCCATTTTCCCAATCATAGGTCCTTTATTTAAAATCCGCTGTGTCCAGGCGGACCCGGATACTTTCAATAGTCCCGGTCCGTTCAAAAAGTAAACTGCTCACGGAGGGTTCAAGGGCATATGTCTCCCACGCTTTGGAACTGCCATCCGAAAACCGGACCTCCACACCTTGTTCCCCGCCTAAAGTATACACAATGGGTACCTGACATACGGTAAAGGCCAGTGCGCTCTCCGGAACCTCCAGGGACTGCAGGGCATTGTGTACGTCCCGGTATTCAAAGTTTTGTGGTGTGGTCAGGAATTCATCCTTCCGGAGCAACCCCGGGCCAAAATGAAGGTGTCCATCCAAAACCCGAACCCCGAGTTCGCCCTGCCGCACCAGGATGTCTTCCTTGACTTGCCCGGTCATTCCAGGCTGTTGTGCCCCCCGGTGTGCCGGGGTATGCGAATACGGGTCGGTGGGAAAGGCCCCGTACACCTGAGGGGGTTTGTGCACCCCAATCCCTTCATTGATCTGGTGGTAATGCGCGATAAGACCCTGACGCGTATTTGCATCGGCCCGGGAATTCAGCCCCTGGAAACAGCACTCCTGGGCAGCCAAAGAAAGTTTGGAAACCATATGCCAGTAAATCGACCCCAGTCCCTCATAGCCAAAGAAGGTTCCGGACCGGCCGGTAAAAGATTTATGGTCAAAAACAGCCTCGAAAATATCCAGGATTTCCTCCCGTTCCCGAGCCACCATGTCCTCATATTGTGGGGGCAATTCAGTCAGGGCTTTCTTCAAACTCCCGGAATTATTGAAATCCCCGTTAAAATGGTAGTTTCCTTTAACATCCTGTTCCACAATCTGCCGATTCCCATCTCCTAAGAGCTGCTGGAGAAGTGAAGATTTTTTTATAAGATCCTCCGGAATGCGGTTTTTATCCACAAAGCGGGGCAGGTCTTTATCGGGATACAGGATGTAACTATTCTGATCCTCCCGGTAAAGGGCACTCTGGCGAAGGGCATCCAGTACTTCAAGGGCCTGTTCAGGGCTCAGACTTCCCGAACTCAGGACGGCAACCTGGCCTTCCAGCATTTCGCTCAAATGCGAAATTGCAATAGTATCTGCCCCGGTAACAGTCATCAGGTTATAGGAATGATAGAGCTTGTCCGGGCGTTGGTTTGCCCCAATGGCGTGGTCGGCCCAGGCCGACATGACCGCTACAAATTCCCGAAGGTCAGTGGTGGAGACTTCCTTTTTGGACCCTGTAAAGCCCTGGGTATAAATCCTGGAACGATACTGGCTTCCCGCAGTACCCAAAGCGTCGACGATGTCCTTTCGCACCGTATCTGAAATTGAACCGCTGAGCGTCTCCTTATGTTGCTGTAATCCCCGGGTAATGGCCTTGAAAAACTGTTCCAGCTCCTCAGAAATACGAACCGTTTCAGGCTGATAGGTGTCCAGTAAGTCCCCGAAATAGCTCAGAAAACGTTTCATATAGCAAAGGGTAACCATAGAGACCCCATTGCCCACCAGGGCATTGTTGGCATCATTCCACTCGGGGCGTTGGGTGTTCAGCCATATCCCGGCTTCCGGAATAAAATTCGAGGCCTTGGCCAGCAGGGTCGCGAGGAGTTTTTCGACCAGGTTCACCCGGTAAGGCGCATCCCGGAATTGAATCAGTGCCCCGTCGGCCCCGATCTTTTCTTTCCGCCTGCTGATCTCCTGTTCGAGCTCGTGATCAAAATCAATAGTGTCTTTGGGGTTGCTTAGGATTTGGGAATACGGCTTTATCTTGTAGGGTACATTGGCATAAACGAAGAGGTCCTGACCCCAGAAGGAAAGCAAGCGGCCCGGATAGTAGGCTTCGATAAACTCAAGGAACTTCAGCAGGTAAATAAGCTGGTGATCCCCCCAATAGCCGATATACGACCAGGGATCATCTGGTTCAATAACCTCCCAGTCTATCCCGGATTTGGTAATGCGGTATGGGTTGTACCCGTCGAAAGTGGACGCATTGAGGAACTTGTGGATCATCCCATCGATAAACTCCGGGTAGGAATGCGCCAATGCCTCCCAGTTCTGGAAAATATCCCTCCAGTTCCCTTCATAATCGAGAATTTTAGACCCGTCCTTTTCACTTTGGGTATTGATTGAAAACCGGTTCCAGGGACGGCTGGGATCCCCATGGCGCCTACTGAATTTGAGCGGCAGGTATTCATAGGCCAACCTCAGGAAATCAGCATCCGCCGATTTTGCCAGTTCCCTCAATTCAAAGAGCGTAAAGGTCTCAGGCAACCCGCCGATTAAGGCCTTATTCATTTCGTATACTTTTGAATTGGCCTGTTTCAGGTAGGTGTCAAAATCTGCTTTCTCCAGGTCGTAATTGTTGTCAAAAATCCCACCCCGCATAATGTTATACATGGTATTGGCGTAGTGGCGGGTGATTCGAAGTCGATCTTGTGTTAATTGCAACCCATCCGCAGCCGCCGTCAACCCGATCAACCGGCGGGTTCCCAACTCTATATCCTCCAAAACCAGCTGCTGTAAAGCCTCGGGATGCTCTAGTTTCATTTGCAGGGCCTCAACATCCGAAGGGCCCTGGTTGACGTTGGCCACAAGCATCCAGCGATGCTCTTCTCCTGGCTCGAGCGCCAATTCCGAACCTACAAAATACGCGCCCTTTTCTCCCCGGATGTCCGTTTCGGGCCTTAGGGGGGCGCCCGTCCTGAAAGCATCGAGTTGGAGGGATGAAATGAGATAGTGCGGGTTATTTATTCCGGCAGACCAGGCTACATTGGCCTTGAGGGATTCACTGGGTTCGGCCTTATCCACGATAATGGCACTCAGGCTAAAAATACCCAGGCCTGTTCCGGTCTGCAATTCATTCTTCTTATAGGCATCCACCAGGTTACTCCGGCTGTTCTGCAGGTCTGTATTCACCCCATAGGGCAGGATATTCTGCAACCCATCAAGTAGCTCTGCCTTCACCGTTGCCTTCCCGTTATAGGTCAGGCTCGATCTTTTGGCAAAGCCGAAAAGACTGGATGAATTCCATTGGTAGCGAAAGGTGAGTTCGAGGTCCGAATTGACTTCTTCAAAAATAACCTTGTTGCAATAGGCATTTTTATAAAGGTTTCTATGGATGGTGTAAGCCCCATTCTGCCGCTCGGAAAATGGCTCCCACAAGTACTGCTGTCCGTCTTTGAAAAGCCGGATTACGGTTTTGCTCCCGGTTATTTCAGCAGACTCGGTGATCTTGTCATCCGTGTAATAAGGGAAAAGGGCAAATTCGCTGTTCTTCCGCCCTGCGGTAAGGCCCCCGTTGCTCGATATAAACATCCAGTGGTTCGCATCGCTGACGATACTCATAAAAAAAGGCCGCATCAAATCACTGTTGCTGATTTTATAATACACCTCCCCTTCCAGTTCCATCTGGCTTCCCGCGACTTCCCCCGTATTGGGGTTATACTGATTCTGACCTACAAAGATTTCTTTACTCATACTTATATATTTAATAAACCTACCATCTCCAAAATCCCCGGATCACAATGGAGGTATTCAGGCTCGAAATGGTGCCCCTTGTTTCGGCATTTGCCCTTAAGGGGTATGCACAAACTTTTTATTTCCGTATTAACAATTCCTCCACTTCTTCCAGGGTCTTTCCTTTGGTCTCTATGACATAGCGCTTCACAAATAGGACGGCGCAGAAGGAAAGGATTGCATAGATCAGAAACGTCAGGGTCGGGCCCAGATTGGAAAGCTCCCAGGGAAATACCTGTGTCACTGAAAAACTCACGAGGGAATTAAAAAACCCGACCACCGATATGGCAATCCCTTTAATCTTACTCGGAAAGATTTCTGAAATCAGCGTCCACATAACTGGTCCCAGTGAAATTGCAAAAGATGCCACATATAAAAGGATGGCAATCAATACCAGGGTGGCATTAATATCGATAAAATTGGTGATTTCATTCCTTCTGAAGGCCAAAAACTGTTCGGAATCGAGCCGCGCTTCCACGGCCTCAAACAATTCGGCCTGGCCGGTGTACGTGGTTCCTTTCAAATCGGATATTGCATTGCCGATTTCAGTGTCCCCAATCTTCGACAGGGTCGTCTCATTGAAGACATAGGTGGCATTGTTAAAGGCGAGGGTAGCCATCAGAAGGGCGATGGTCATACATGTCGTCCCGATCAGCAAAAGGGGTTTTCGCCCCAGTTTATCGATGAGCCAGATCGCTACCAGGGTAAAGACCAAATTGGTCAGCCCCACGACAATAGCCTGCAAAAAAGAGGAATCCGTACTGCCCCCGGCCTGTTCAAAAATTGTGGGAGCATAATAAAATATAGCATTGATACCGGTGATTTGCTGGAAAAAGGCAATCCCCAATGCAATGATCATGATGGTGGTGTATTTGGACTTGAGAATATCGGAGAGCTTGCCCTTGGATTCCTTTTTGTCCACGCCGCGTTGTATTTCCTCAATGGTGGTATCCGCGTAGGCCTCACCTCCAATTTTAGTGAGGATCTTTCGGGCCAGTGCAATGTTATTTACCTTTTGAATCAGCCATCTGGGGCTCTTGGGAACCGTAAAAAGCGCTATGAAATAGATGGCAGCCGGAATGGCCTCTACCCCCAACATCCAGCGCCAGCTTTCACCACCTGTGTTTACGAGGAAATAATTTGAGAAATACGCGACTGAGATTCCAATGACAATATTCAGTTGGTTGAAAGACACGAGGCTTCCCCTTAATTTGGGCGGGGCGATTTCCGCTATATACACCGGGGCGATTAAAATAGCGCCGCCGATGCCCACACCCCCTATAATCCGTGCAATAATAAACTCTGTATAACCCGTAGCCAGTGCGGACCAGGTCGCTGAAATTGTAAACAATGCCGCGACGATTATCAAAACGCGTTTGCGGCCAAAACGATCGCTTACCGGGCCTGCCATCAGGTTCCCGGCCATTGCCCCAAAGACCACGCAGCCCACGGAAAAGCCCAGCATCCATTCCGTCATTTCAAAATAAACCGTTATCCCGCGTACGGCTCCTGAGATAACAGCACTGTCAAAACCCAGTAAAAACCCACCCAGAGCCACAATCAGGCTGATGAGCACCGTATAGGATTTATTCATTTTTACCACTGTTTCTTTTTGCATGGGATATTGGGCTATTTATGGCTTAGGTGTTCTGTTTTTTCTCGTTTTTTCAAGCCCGATAAGGCATAAAAAAAGCATGCGCTTTCCACATGCTTCACTCTGGTGAATCTCGGATTCGCCAAAGGATTCAGTGCTGTTCAATTACAGGATTTCAGCACTCAGACCGGCCTGTAAAAGTCGCGTACAACGCGGTTTCAGGTCCGTGATTTCCCCTGTTTTGACCGTGCATTTCCCGTTGTAATGTACAATCAGGGAACACTGTTCTGCCTGCTCCGGGGTATGCTCGCATACATCGATCAGGGTCTGGATCACATGGTCAAAGGTATTGACATCGTCATTAAAGAGGACAATCTCGTTGAGGTCCTGCTCTTTTTCATCTACTAAAAGGGATTCTTCTAAGCGTTCTTTCGTACTCATAATGAAAGGCTTTGTTACGAATATAGTAAATTTTTTTTGGCATCTACAGCACCTGAATACAGTCCTGCTGCTTCGGTTCGCACTTTAGTAATTCTCACGGAATCAGGAAGGCACTTAATGCTTTTCAAAGGACGCCGCAGTCCATAAATCCGATACCCGATAGCTCTTGTACTCCAAACCGTGGCCTGCAGCCTGTTCTTTTAAATAAGGCAGGTCTACCTTATAAAACCCGCTGATCAGCAGCTTGCCCCCTTCCCTGAGCGCCCCGGTAAAGGCTGGCATCAGTTCTGTAAGGGCATTCCTGTTGATATTTGCCAGAACCACATCAAACTTACGGCCGGCCACCCGGTGCATGGAGCCCTCCAATACCTCAATCTCATTTTGTCCGTTGCGCTCTGCATTTTCAACCGCATTTTCAACAGACCAGGGATCGATATCAATACCTGTAATGCCCTGGGCCCCTTTAAGCCCGCAAAGGATGGCCAGCACCCCCGTACCCGTACCCACATCGAGAACCGAGGCCCCGGTAACCTCCAGGTCCAGGAGGTAATCCAGCATCAGGCGGGTTGTTTGATGGTGCCCTGTTCCAAAACTCATTTTAGGGGAAATGACAATATCGTATTCGGTATCCCGGGGTTCTTTGTGGAAAGGGGCCCGAACCACGCATTTGCCCCGGACGTCAATGGGTTTATAGTCGCGTTCCCATACGGCATTCCAGTTCTCAGGCTCCACAACTTCCCAACGGGTATTGACCTCCCAGGCCTCGCTATGTAAAAACGGAATCCCCAGAAAAGCTGCTTCATCCCAATGGGGCTCTTGAATATAAGCTTTCAAACCCCTTTCCGTTTCTTCGAAACTCTCGAAGCCCAACTCGGAAAGGGCGGCGATAAAAATATCGGTAGCCGGCTGCAGGGGTTGAAGTTCCAGGATACACCGGACGTATTTCATAGGTGTTTCGTCTTAATCGAAGGCTGTTACGATGGCGATAAAATCTTCCGCCTTCAGAGAAGCGCCTCCGATAAGGCCCCCGTCCACATCCGGCTTGGAAAAGATTTCCCGGGCATTCCCGGGTTTTACACTTCCTCCATAGAGTATGGATACAGAATCTGCGGTTTTTTCAGAAAAAGCTTCGGCTACAATTTTGCGAATAAAGGCGTGCATTTCCTGGGCCTGTTCAGGGGAAGCGGTTTCCCCGGTTCCAATGGCCCAAACGGGCTCATAAGCCAGGATAATCTGCTCCCATGCGCTCTCAGGAAGGTGGAACAGGGCCTTGCTCAATTGGCGTTGCACCACTTCAAAATGCTTTCCGGCCTTACGATCAGCGAGCTCTTCGCCAAAACAAAAGATGACCCGCATATCCTTTTCAAGGGCTTTGCGCACCTTTTTTTCAAGGAGTTCATCCGTTTCATGAAAATATGCCCTCCGCTCTGAATGGCCGAGGATGACTGTTTGAACGCCGATAGAACGGAGCATATCTGCTGAAATCTCCCCAGTATACGCCCCACTGTCTTCAAAGTGCATGTTTTGTGCCACGGCCTCCACGGGTAATCCACTGAGTTGGTTTACAGCGGACTCGAGGTTTACAAATGTCGGAGCCACCATAACGAGTGTTGCGGTCCGGGGTAGCTTTCCAACCAAGTCGGTCAACAGAGCTTTAGTCCCTTCCTTGTCCATATTCATTTTCCAGTTTCCGGCAACGATTTTTGTCCTCATGGCTCTTTAATATTTAGTATTATTTTGTTTTGCTTCAATTTCTGCAACCTCTTCCAGGGTATACGGAATATACTCTGTTCCTTCTCCAAATAGGTCTGCCGTGGATTCCTCAATAGTTTGACTAAATCCTGCTTCAGCCCGCAGGGCATTGACATTCTCCGGGTTTTCAATAGGCCAGATCAGGTTGATTTCCTCTGGGGTATTCATAAAATAAGACCTGCCCTGGGTTCCGTATTTCTGTGGTAAGCCCTGTTCCATCAGGGAACGGTCGAGCATCATCGCATAGAGGCGGTAGGGAAGTTCCCCGGTTTCTGCCGCTACCTGAATCTGCGGAAGGAACTCGTCAATCCGCTCGGAATGCTGAATGACATACCAGGCGGCCCTGGCGGTTTCAGGCCCTACAAGGCTGGAGCCCGGATATCCATATTGTTCAATGATTGAATCTACAACCACCATATTCTGCCTATCAATTTCTACTTGCTTTCCCCATGTATCCATACTGAAGTTGGCCCGGTATTTCTGATCGAGGACCAAAATGCTGTCCAGATAAGATTTCAATTCCTGGGGGTATTTATCGGCATCTGAGAGTTTTGGCAAATTCAGGGCCTCCAGATCGTTGTAATGCAACTTTTGCACTATGGTCCCCTCCTGTAATCTCATCACCCCGGGATTGGAGCGGACAATGGTCTTAAGGGCTGTCATATCCGTAAAATAAAATGGAAAATTCAACCCGTAGCGCTGCCTCAGGTTTCCGGTTTCCTCCGCAGAGGAGGCCGAAAGCCCGGCCACGGAATACCCGAGGGAAAGGGCGGAATCAGTCAGTACTTTTACCGCCTGAAAGGCGTCTTTATGGCTCTTGTTTAAATCGTAAGCCACCACCAAAAGCACATTTTTTCTCTGAAGCACGGAGTTGGCCAGGTCAATACCGTTGTACTCCACAGTAAAGTCATGGATAGGAGGTTCATACCCCGCCTGTATCTCCCGTGTGCCTTCCAGGCCCACAAATTCCCCATCCACCTCCGGGTAGTCGCCCAGGGTGGTGATGATTTTTTCGTTTCCGTCGATATTGAATTTCCAGTCGTACTCGTATACCGGCCTTGGCGCGTCCTCAGGGATTTCCATGCCCTCTTTGATGTTTGCACCCACGTGATATGGCCGGAACTCAACCACAGCCAGGTGATTCAATACATAATTGCCAAACCAGATGCATGCCACAAGAGCTATCGCGGTAGCGCCGAGTCTGAAACCCGCAGAACCCAGGGGTTTCAGATACTTCCGACCCCAGATCAGGATCAGGATCAACACCAGCAGGATCACGTCCTTGCTAAAAGACTCCCAGGGCGTGAGTTTAACGGCATCCCCGAAACACCCGCAATCCGTAACTTTATTGAAGTAGGCAGAATAAAACGTGAGGAAGGTAAAAAACAGGATCGTCCCCAGAAGCGTCCAAAGGGTCAGTCGGATCTGGTACCCCAGCAAGAGGGTAATCCCAAGGATCACCTCGAGGATAACCACAAATAATGCTATGGCCAGGGCGTAAGGTTCCAGAAATGGCAAATCGAGAACCGCCGGGCTGAAATATTCTTCCAGTTTGAAAGAGAAACCCAGGGGATCATTCAGTTTAATCAGGCCGCTTAGGATAAAAAGCACCCCGACCACAATCCGGCTAAGTTGTACGAAATACTTCACAGTGTCTTGTTTTCAGCTTCTTCTGCAGCCCCTTCTTCCCCCAGGTGGATCAGGGCAAAAACGGCATAGTTAATCATATCCTGGTAATTGGCATCCACACCTTCACTCACGCGGGTAACCCCCTGGTTGTTTTCGATTTGCTTTACCCGCAGAAGTTTCTGGAGGATCAGGTCGGTGAGGGAGCTAACGCGCATATCCCGCCAGGCTTCCCCATAATCGTGGTTTTTGGCCTCCATAAGTGCGCGCGTACGTCCAATTTGGTCATCGTACAATGCAATGGCCTCGGAGGGACTTAAATCCGGCATATCCACAACACCTTTTTCTATTTGAATGAGTGCCATGGCAGAGTAGTTGACAATTCCGATGAATTCGGAACGCTCCCCTTCATCCACCTTTCGGGTGGCGTTTTCCTGAAGGCTGCGTATGCGCTGGGCCTTAATAAAAATCTGATCGGTGAGCGAAGGGAGCCGAAGGATGCGCCATGCCGCCCCGTAATCCTTAAGTTTTGCGGCAAAGAGCTCACGACACTGTTCGATGACCTCGTCATAAGCGCGGAGTGTTTCCTTCATAGATTTTGTGTAATTTTCCGGCGGGGAGGACCCCGGCCAAAAGTACCATTTTATGTGGTCAAAACAACAGAACAAAGGTATCGATTTATGACGATTTGCTGCAAAGGAGGCCTGGTAGACCTCAGCCATCCGAAGGTCATGGGGGTTCTAAACTCCACCCCGGATTCATTTTACGACGGTGGGAAATACTGGGACCCCTACCTGGGCCTCAAGCAGGTGGAGGTCATGCTGCAGGATGGCGCGGATTTCATTGATGTAGGGGGTTACAGTTCCCGACCCGGGGCTCCGGATGTGCCTGAAACGGAA
>CAZEQO010000015.1:14311-20595 GCA_964514365.1 uncultured Robiginitalea sp.
GTGGAGCACGACGTCGCGCGGCTCCGCGCCGCGACCGGGACCGAAAATGCCGCTGAATTCGCCGCGGTTCCGCAGACTTTTGCGGACCCGGTCCAGGCCGCCATGGTCAACGACATCAGCGCGGGGCTGCGGGACGCTGCCATGCTCCCGCTCATTGCTGAGCGGCAGGTGCCCTATGTGATGATGCATATGAGGGGGACGCCCCAAACAATGGGTAAACAAACGGAGTATACAAACCTGGTCACGGATATCCTCTATTATTTTTCTGAAAGGCTTGCGGAGGCTCGTAAACTGGGGATTACAGATTGTATTGCCGATCCCGGGTTCGGGTTTGCCAAAACCAGGGAACAGAATTTTGAGCTGCTGTCGGCCCTGAGTGCTTTTAAAACGCTTAACGCGCCCCTGCTTATCGGGCTGAGCAGGAAGTCCATGATCCACAAGACGCTGGGGATTTCCCCGGATGAAGCGCTTAATGGAACAACAGCCCTGCATATGATAGCCCTGAAGGAAGGCGCAAATATTCTCAGGGTACACGATGTCCGTGAGGCCCGGGAGTGTATTCAGCTCTGGGAAGCCCTCGCTGCGTATAGTTAGGTTCAGGTTGTGTTTAATTTTCTAATTTTACCAAAAACCCGAAGGGATTGGATTTTCTTAATTTTCTGGACATAGGGGTTGCAGACCTCATCGATATCCTTTTGGTCGCTGTATTGCTGTATTACCTCTACCGACTGGTACGGGGGACGGTCGCTATCAATATTTTCCTGGGAATCGTCATCATCTGGGCTTTCTGGAAAGGCACCGAGTTGCTGGATATGCGGATGACCAGCAGCATGGTCGGGGGGTTTATGCAGGTGGGCCTGATTGCCCTGATCATTGTATTCCAGCAGGAAATCCGGAAATTCCTGCTCGTGGTCGGCTCCACAAATTTTGCCAAAAAACGACGCTTTACCAGGCACTTCAAGTTTCTCAGGGAAGAGGGCATGACTACCGACCTCAATGTGGGGGCCCTTTTGGCTGCCTGTGAAAATATGGGAAAGAACCGCACCGGGGCGCTCCTGGTTATAGAACGCGACACATCCCTGGATTTTATCACCTCTTCCGGAGATGAAATGCAGATTGAAGTAAACCAGCCCATCCTGGAGAGTATCTTTTTTAAAAACAGTCCACTCCACGACGGGGCCGCGATCATTAAAGGAAACAGCATAGTCGCTACACGTGTCATCCTCCCGGTCTCGCGGGAACACAATATCCCCAATCGGTTTGGCCTTCGCCACCGCGCTGCTGTGGGAATTACAGAGCGCACTGATGCCCTGACCCTGGTGGTCAGCGAGGAGACAGGAACGATTTCATACATCAAAAACGGGGAATTCGTCCCCTTTAAGGATATGAAGGACCTCGAGCGTTTGCTCAGAAAAGACCTCAACACATGATCTGTAAAAACTGTGAAAATTCACTGAGGACCGACTTTATGTTTTGCCCATCCTGTGGGGCTAAAACAGATGCGGGAAGGATAACCTTCAAAAAACTTTTCGCCGACGTCAAAGAGCGCTTTTTCGACCTCGATAACACCCTGTTCAGGACCATTAAAACAATGACTATCAGACCTGAAGAAGTCGTTGGTTTATATATGGATGGTGTTAGGCGTCGTTTTATGAATCCTATGAGCTACCTGGGAGTTGCCCTCGGGCTTTCGGGTATCCTTTTTTTCATAATGCAAAAAATAGGGGTTGGGCAGGTGATGGACCTCGAATTTCTCGGTTCGCAATCAGATATCCCGGCAAATGAAAAGCTATTGGATATCGTCATGGAATACCAGACTTTTATTTTCCTGATGTACCTTCCCGTTATTGCCTTCGCGGGAATCCTTTCATTTAACAGCCGGGGATACAACCTCCCGGAACACTTTGTTTCGGCGATTTACACCCTCGCACATATTTCCATCATTACCTTCCCCGTCAGTTTAGTGATTATGCTATTTGATCCTTCGATCTATATGGTGTATGCCTTTTTTAATATATTCCTCATGCTGTTGTTTTCAGCTTTTGTGCTGATTCGACTTCACCCGTATAGGAATATGGGAATTGTCCTGATTCGGACGCTGGTTTTTTTAGTCCTTTGGACCATTGGATATTTCGCAGTCTCTATTGGTGTTCATGTGCTGATGCTACTCTTTGGGGTGGTTGAGTTGTCTGATTATCTGCCACCACAGGCCTAAACAACCTCTTCCGCCATAAACTGGGCCTCGTAGAGCTTGCTGTAAAAACCCTTTTGCCCGAGTAAGGACTGGTGGGTCCCCATTTCGACGACTTCCCCTTTTTCAAGAACCAGGATTTTGTCTGCCTTCTTTACGGTAGCCAAACGGTGGGCGATAATAATGGACGTCCTGCCTTCCGTAACTTTTTCAGAAGCTTGTTGAATCAGTTTTTCGGAATATGTATCCACCGAAGAAGTGGCCTCATCGAGGACCAGGATACTCGGGTTGCGCATATACGCCCGAAGAAAAGCGATGAGCTGTCGCTGCCCGCTGGAAAGCATACTCCCCCGCTCCTTCACATTATAGTCATATCCCCCGGGCAGGCTGCTGATAAATTCATGGACGCCTATCTGCTTGGCCGCCGTTTCAATTTCTTCCCTTGTGATCTCAGGGTCTACCAGGGAAATGTTATTGGCAATGGTATCTGCAAAGAGGAAAACATCCTGCAGGACCACAGCGATGTTATTTCTCAGGCTCGCCAGGCTATACTCCCGGATATCGCGCCCATCCAGGCAAATCCTTCCCGAGTCAATATCGTAAAAACGGTTGAGTAAGTTGATGATGGTGGATTTTCCTGCGCCCGTGGCCCCGACTATGGCTATATTCTCCCCCGGGTTTACCTCGAAGGAAATCCCGTGGAGGATTTCCTCACCGGCCTCATAGGAGAAACGCACCTTTTGAAAGGATATGGCTCCCTCCATATGGGGGACTTCAACAGTTCCCAGGTCTTCAATCCTGCTATCGGTATCCAGTATTTTAAACACCCGGTTGGCAGCCACCATGCCCATTTGCAGGGTATTGAATTTATCTGCGATTTGCCTCAGGGGTCGGAACAACATTTCGATAAGCAGGATAAAAGCAAAGAGTGTTCCCGCGATTTCCGTTCCGACATTCAGGATATTTTGCAGCCCCCCATACCAAACCACAAGGCCGATAGCCAGGGAAGTGACGATCTCGGCCACCGGAAAGAAAAAGGAGTTGTACCAGACTGTTTTCAGCCAGGCATCTTTATGCTTTTCATTAATTTGGCGGAATTTTTCAGCCTCTACGAGTTCCCGCGTAAACAACTGTACAATCTTCATCCCGGTAATGCGCTCCTGAACAAAGGAATTCAAATTGGAAACCTGTGCCCGCACCTCGATAAAAGCCACCTTCATAGCCCTTTGGAAAAGCCTTGTAGCATATAGGATGATGGGGAGGATGGCAAAAACGAGTAAGGCGAGTTTCCAATTGAGCCAGAGCATGATCGCAGAGGCCGCCAGCATTTTCAGCAAATCCGCCACAATGGTGAAAAAGCCCTGGGAAAAAATCTCCCCAATACGCTGTAAATCCGCTACGGACCGGGTAACCAATACCCCGATGGATGAGTTGCTGAAATACTTCATTCGAAATCCTATCATCTGCCTAAACAGCCGGGTACGCATGTCCATGATCACGGATTCCCCTAACCAGTTGGCATAGTACGTGAAAAGCAACTGACAGACTACCTGCCCGATAAGGACCCCCAACATGGCCAGGGAAAGGGTCAGCAGAAGGTCCCGCTCCTTTTGTGTAATTGCAACATCCACTATTTCCTTCAGGATTAGCGGGGTGAGCACTGAAAACAGGGTTAGTAAAATGGCTGCAACGGCCGTACCCAGAAAAGTCAGGGTATACGGGCGGGTAAATGCCAGCACCCTCTTAAAAAGGTACAGGTCAAATGCTTTACCGCTATCTTTTTCCATCGCTGAGGTGTATGTGTTGGGGGTATGAAATGCCGGTCAAATATAGCCCTTTTGCAGGTACCGAAGCTCCGGCCCTGGATCGATCCCGACTTTTTATAATTGTCTTAACATCCTCCGGTGCAAGGTGGCCCTTTCCAACTTCGAGCAAGGTGCCGACAATGGCGCGGACCATATTCCTGAGGAAACGGTCTGCGGTGATGGTAAAGACCCAATGTGCATCTTCCTCCTGCCACCGGGCATGGGTTATGTTGCACAGATAGGTTTTCACATCCGTTCGCGACTTTGAAAAAGCCTTAAAATCCTCAAATTCGATCAAAAATGCTGCCGCCTGGTTCATAAGCTCAAAATCCAGGAGGCGGTTCTGGTAAAAAGCAGTGTCTTTGTTAAAAGGGTCCTTTTGTTGAACCAAAAAATACTGGTAAGTCCTGCTCAGGGCGTCGAAGCGGGCATGTGCCCCAGGCTGTACGGGAAAAACCTGCTGGACGGCAATATCCCCGGGGAGGAAGGCATTCAAACGATGGACCAACTCACCCGGCAAGGTTCCGGTCCAGTCGAAATGGGCATACATCACCCGCGCATGTACCCCGGCATCGGTTCGCCCGGCGCCCACGATTTCCACTGTGCTGCCCAGGAGTTTGCCCAAACAATCCTCCAGGACCTCCTGAACCGAAAGATCAGAGGGTTGTCGCTGCCAGCCGTGGTAGTGCTTTCCAAAAAAAGAGCATTGAAGAAAATAGCGCATGGAATTCTTTGGGATGAAAGTCAAAGATACAAAGTTGGAGAATGCGTGTTAAATGTATTCCCCTGCGGGGGGGTTGCAGGAGTATCCGGTAATTTGATTCTGGGGGCGGGGGTACTACCCCTATCAAATGATTTTTTCAGGATTACCTTCAGAATCAACACCCCGGCAAAAATTCGCAAAACCTCACATACTGCTTTAATAAAGCATTCCAGGGTTTCCATAATATGTAATTAATTCATAATTTCAGGCTCAAATTATATACTATGGGAAAATTTGAAGTTAAAACAGACAAAGCCGGTAAATTCCGGTTCAACCTGAAAGCTGCCAATGGGCAGGTAATCCTCAGCAGCCAGGGCTATGAGAGCATGGCCAACTGTGAAAAGGGCATCGCCTCTGTCAAGAACAATTCTCAGGATGATGCGCGCTTTGCACGTAAGGAATCCAAGAAGGGAGAACCTTATTTTGATCTGATGGCCACCAACGGACAGGTGATCGGGACCAGCGAAATGTACTCCAGCGAAAGTGCCATGGAAAATGGCATTGAATCTGTGAAGAAAAACGCTCCGGACGCGCCGATTGATGACCTTACTTCATAAATAAATTCAACTTTTTCGTACTAAAAAGGGAAGCCGAATTTGCTTCCCTTTTTTATTGGAATTTCTGGAAATATTTGGTGGACAATTCGGCCAAAAGTTGAGAAACCTTAAACGGTAAAAATAGCTCGCATTGGGCGGTCCCAGTAAGCAGTGCCCAAATGAGTATGCATGTTACCTCATCCCTGGCTGCCCACTGCTACTGCTCACTGAAGACCCCTTTTTGAACCTCGAACTTTCAACCCTTCTTCGTGAAGCACGCAGTTCACAGTTGCAGTACGCAGTATTTCTGAATTTAAAACGCAATCAGGTCTATTTTTCCTGCCAACTGCCACTGCCCAATGCAAACTCTCCTGCCCACTGCTACTGCCTACTGCCAACTCCATTTAAACCTTGAACTTTGAACCACAAACCCTTATCGCAGGCCGAGTTCAACAACCTCCAGGTCCTTTATCTCAGCCCCATCAATTACAAACCGCAACATCGTACGCACTTTGTGAAACCCCACTTTACCACAGGCCCCGGGGTTCATATGAAGCAGGTCAAATCGTTTGTCGTATTGCACTTTAAGGATGTGGGAATGCCCGCAAATAAAAAGTTTTGGCGACCGCACCGTCAGGGCCTCCCGCACCCGTTTCTGATACCTCCCGGGATACCCGCCAATATGGGTAATCCATACCGAAACACCTTCACAGGTAAAGTGGTTGTCCAGGGGGAATTCCCTCCGCACTTCCGCACCGTCAATATTCCCGTACACCCCCCGGACAGGCTTCAGTGCTGCGAGTGCATCCGTTACTTTGAGGGAGCCGATATCCCCGGCATGCCAGACTTCATCGGCCTGCCCGGCATACTTGAGAATGCGGTCGTCCAGATGGTTATGGGTATCGGAAAGGAGGAGGATTTTGGTCATTACACAATGTAAATCGCAAAGATAGAAAGCCTGCAGGAGTTCCCTTGTTTAAACGCCCTTT
>CAZEQO010000015.1:20682-23486 GCA_964514365.1 uncultured Robiginitalea sp.
AAAAAGGTACTTTATCCCAGACTCCGGGAAAGCGAACAAAACGGCCCGGGGAACCTGTGGACCAACTCTCAGAATTAAAGGAAACCCTGCGACAACGCGAAAGGGCCCTGGAGATTGAGGCGGCCCTGGAGCGGGTGCGGTCCCGGTCCATGGCCATGGAATCCACTGAGGAACTCAGCGATGTTTTGAGTGTCCTCTATCAACAGTTTGACCTTTTAGGAATCCAACCCTTAACCGTCTGGCTGACCCTTTGGAACCCTGAGGAAAATACCTTTACCTACCGGTCTACGGGCATTTCCGGGAAACGTATTCAGGGGCAGCAGGTCGTGGAAATCGAAGGGATGGACATCTGGAAAGCCCTTTACGATAAATGGAAGTCCGGTGCTTCAGAAGATGTAGAGGTGCTTTTTTATGCAAAAAAAGACCTGGAAAAGCTATTTAGCCTGTTGACCGAAACGTTTGAGAGTATGCCGGAGGAAGAAAGGCTGACTGCAGCACATACCCCGGAAGGAGGCTACAGCGTTCAGGGGCATTGCAAATTCGGGTATATCGGGTATACCCACACGGCGGAACCCACCCAGGAGGAAAAGGACATTCTCAGCCGGTTTGCAAAAGAATTCGGCCGTGTCTACCAGAGGTTCCTGGATATTGGAAAAGCCGAAGCCCAGGCCCGGGAAGCCCAGATCGAAGCTGCGCTGGAACGGGTGCGTTCCAAGACGATGGCCATGCACAATAGTGAGGACGTCAGCGATACAGTAATAACCTTGTTCAATGAGGTGGTTAACCTTGGGTTGGATAAAACCATTCGCTGCGGTATCGGCATCCTCCAGGGACACGAGGGTATGGAAACCTGGTCTGCAAACTCAGATCAGAAGGGAGATATCAACCTGAAGATGGGGATGTTGAACATGACTGGACATCCCATGCTGGTCGGACTGATAAAGGCTTGGAAAAAAGGCGATAAAGGGTATTCCTATGATTTTATCGGGAAGGATGTCATCAGATATTACACCGTACTGAACAACGAACCTGACTATCCCTTTCATGCAGACCTGAAAACACTGCCGGACAATCAATTTGCCAATGTTTTCTTCTTTACTGACGGAGTACTTTTTGCTTTTACACAGAACCCTCTTAAGGAGGAAGCAAAAAAGGTCCTGGAAAGGTTTGCCAGTGTTTTCGGACAAACCTACAGGAGGTACCTCGATCTTCAAAAAGCGGAAGCCCAGGTCCGGGAAGCCGAAATCCAATTGTCACTGGAGCGGATTCGGGCTCGGGCGATGGCCATGCAGGAATCCTCTGAGCTCACGGAAGTGTTGTCCGTCATCTTCCAGCAGCTAAAGATACTGGGGGTGGAAACGGTCTGGACGCATCTGACCCTGCTCCATCAGGAGGAGAATGCGTTTACCTACCGGATGACAGGGCGTAATGGAAAACGTATCATGGCGGAAGAAAGAATTGCTTTGGATGCTTCGGAGCATTGGGCACATATATCCGATTCCATCAAATCCCCGGATAAGGACCCGGATCCAATCACGCGGTTTGAGGTTCCTACGGAAGGTCTTGATGCTATCTGGGAGCTCTTCGACGGGATTTTCTCAAAGCTTCCGAAAGGGGAAAAAGTGTCCCCCAGGGACTTCCCCAACGGCCTCTTCACAACCCAGGCCTATTGTAAATTTGGCTTTTTGGGCATCAACCAACCCAGGGAGGCCAACCCGGAAGAAGCGGATATCCTGCTGCGATTTACCACAGAGTTCAGCAGGCTTTACCAGCGATTCCTGGATTTGCAGAATGCCGAGAAAAGGGCACAGGAAGCGCAGATCGAGGCAGCCCTTGAGCGGATCAGGGCCCGCGCCATGGCCATGCAGCATACCGAGGAACTCAACGAAGTCATCGGGTTGCTCTGCGAACAATATGATTTCCTTGGGATCAACCCTGTTTGTGCCCACCTTTCCCTGATTGACCTGGAAAACAATCGTTTTTCGCTGCGCCTGAGCGGCAAAAAAGGCGCGCGGAACGTAAGGGAAAAGATCATCGACCTGGATGCGATGGAAGAGTGGAAAGAAACCGTCGAGCGCTGGAAAAAAAGTATTCCCCAAAGCCATCAATGCCTGGTGTATCCCGAAGAATCCGTCACCCAGTTGTTTCAGGTCATGGACGAGCTGATTCAAACCATGCCCAAAAAATACCGTGTAGGCCCGAAGGATTTTCCAAAAGGACTCTATTCGTGTGAGGGACAGAATAAATTCGGGTACCTCGGTTTTAACCACAGCCGTCCTCCCACGGAGGAGGAAATTTCCATTGTAATCCGTTTCGCCCGGGAATTCGAGCGGATTTACCAGCGGTTCCTGGATCTGGAAAAAGCCGAGGCCCAGGCGAGGGAGTCTGAAATTCAACTCGCCCTGGAACGGGTGCGCGCCCGATCCATGGCCATGCACTCCTCGGAGGAACTGACAGAAGTGCTCACAGTCCTTTTCGCTCAGTTTGACATCCTCGGCATCCATCCGCTCTTTGCCCACCTAACTATGTTCGATGAAGAAAACAACAGTTTCTCGGTCCGTATTACAGGGAAGGAAGGACAGCGGGTTGTGGTAGAACAGTATATCGACATCGACGCCCTCCCTGAATGGAAGGAAGCGTTCGAAGCCTGGAAAGTTGCAAAACCCAATACCATCAACTGCATCCATTATCCACAGGAAATACTACCACGGGTATTTGGTTTGGTGGAAGAACTCTTTGCCGCCCTTCCTGAAGGTTCTGAAATGCGGGTGGAGGACTTCCCCGGTGGCACGTATACCGTTCAG
>CAZEQO010000015.1:23496-29233 GCA_964514365.1 uncultured Robiginitalea sp.
CGACCAGCTTTTTATAGGAAGTATCGAGGAACCTACGACCATCTCTAAGTTCTATTCCAACTGGAAACAAGGTAAAAAATCCGTAGTCATCGAGTTAACCGGCAAGGATCTGGAACAGTGGATCCGATACCTGAAAGAAGAAATCGGAATGCCCTACCGGGAGGATTTGAGAAAGGATCGCCGGATTCATACAGGTACCTTTTTCAACCGAGGCATCCTCGTGGTTTCCACTCCGGAATTCCTTCCAGAGGGATCCACTGCTTTGCTGGAACGGTTCAGCAAGGTCTTCGAACAGACGTACACCCGATTTCTGGATTTGAAAAAGGCAGAAGCCCAGGCCCGGGAATCCCAGATTGAAGCAGCCCTGGAGCGGGTGCGTGCCAGGACTATGGCGATGCATAATACAGATGATATTGCAGTCACGGTGACAACATTCTTTGAGGAACTAATCAGTCTCGGACTGGGGGATTCTACCCGATGTGGCATCGGTATCCTGAGCCCTTCGGAAATAATGGAGGTGTGGACGGCTTCCATTCAAAAAGATAACAATAGTATTCTCCATACGGGCTTTTTGGAAATGGGGGCCCACCCCATGCTCAAAGCATTGCAGGAGCATTGGGCAGGGGGGAAAGCGCTCTATGAATTCATCCTGAAAGGAGCCGATAAGATGGATTATTTTAAAGCGATCAATGAAGCTCCGGAGTATCCGGTTAAGATGGATTTAGACGCCCTCCCTCCTACGGTCTACCACTATAGTTTCCTGTTTCCTCAAGGCACTCTGTTTGTTTTTTCTGAATCCCCGTTACAAGAAGAAATCAGGGATATATTCACGCGTTTTTCCTCGGTATTCGGCCAAACCTACACCCGATACCTGGATCTGGAACGCGCAGAGAAACAAGCCCGTGAATCCAGAATTGAAGCCGCCCTGGAACGCGTCCGCGCAAAGGCCATGGCCATGCATAGTTCAGATGATTTACGACAAACCATTACCACAATCTTCGAAGAGCTGAAGAAACTGGAGGTTCAGTTCATACGCCTGGGGCTCGGTTTGATCGACCCGGAGGAGCCTAAAGGCGAAATCGTTACTTCCCGCATAGATGAGAGTGGTGAAATCATTGAAGTAAGCGGGACCTTCAGGATGGAAGGACACCCGGTACTGGACGGGGTTTATTCACACTTCAAATCCCAGGAAGACTATTTCCCTGTCCTCCAGGGTGATGAAATCAAAACTTATTATGCTTCCTTACAAAACAATGTAGATGTTCAGGGACTGGGAACATCCTCACAACACTATGGCTGTTTCCTCTATTTTCCCGAAGGGGGTTTTTATGCCTGGGCAACTACCCCACATACAGAGGAACAAGTGGGTATTCTGAAGAAATTCTCACGTGTAGTGGAGATCACCTACCGGCGGTATAAAGACCTTATAGAAGCGGAAGCCCGGGAAAAAGAAGCGGTAAAACAGGCTTCCCTGGACCGGGTCCGGGCCGAAATTGCTTCTATGCGCACCGCAAAGGACCTGGAGCGTATTACCCCCCTGGTCTGGGAAGAACTCACCACCCTGGGAATCCCCTTTTTCCGTTGCGGGGTTTTTATTATGGATGAGACCCGGCAATTGGTCCACGTCTATCTCACAACTCCTACTGGTAAAGCCCTGGGCGCCATGGACCTGCCTTTTGATTTTGACATGTCCCTTATTCAAAAAGGGGTAGATTATTGGAGGAGGAAGAAAATCCTGGTGGAGGAATGGGATCAAGCACAATTTATGGAAATGACCCAAAAATTGATGGAGCAAGGGCAGGTGAAGAGTGCAAAATCGTATCAGGCTGGTGAAAAACCGCCGGAGCGCCTCGTACTCCATCAGGTACCCTTTGCCCAGGGGATGCTCTATGTAGGCAATTCGGAACACCTCACGGGCAGGGAAATGGATATCGTCAAAGCGCTTACCCGCACCTTTGCCGTGGCCTATGCCCGGTACGAAGATTTTAAGGAACTGGAGAAAGCCAAGAAAAAGGTTGAAAATACCCTGGATGAGCTGCAGGCCGCCCAATCCCAATTGATCCAGTCCGAAAAAATGGCTTCCCTGGGGGAACTGACTGCCGGGATTGCCCACGAAATCAAAAATCCGCTGAACTTTGTCAATAATTTCTCCGAGGTGAGCCGGGAACTCCTGGAGGAGCTTATGGAGGAGATGGAAAAAGGGGACCTGGAGGAAGTGAAATCCCTTACGGAAGATCTGGTACAAAACCTGGAAAAGATCGTCCATCATGGCAAACGGGCGGACAGTATTGTAAAAGGTATGCTGCAGCACAGCCGAAGCAGTGATGGCCACCGGGAACCCACAGATCTCAATGCCCTTACAGATGAATATGTACGCCTGGCCTACCACGGCCTGCGGGCGAAAGACAAGTCCTTTAACGCCACTGTCAATACCTATTTTGACCCCGGCCTGGGAACCCTGGACGTCGTACCCCAGGATATCGGTCGGGTCATCCTCAACCTGCTCACCAATGCCTTTTATGCCGTGAGTGAAAAATCCCTCTGGGGTACCTCTTCTGAAAACGGGAAGTATGAGCCCACGGTTACGATCCGGACCAAAAAGGAAAACGGCCATTTGGAAATTTCAGTAGCGGACAACGGGGGCGGCATCCCGCAAAAGGTCCTGGAAAAAATCTTCCAGCCCTTTTTTACAACCAAACCTACCGGACAAGGCACGGGACTGGGCCTCAGCCTGAGTTATGATATTGTGAAGGCCCATGGGGGGGAACTAAAAGTAGAAACCATCCAGGGCAAGGGCACGACCTTTTATATGAACTTTAAAACCGAGACAGCTTAAGGTATGAAGGCAAAAACCATACACGGAGATTCCCCCGGAGAAATTTCGACGGCTCTGCGCCAAATCATGGACGAGGATTTCCTGCCTACTTTGGCCATAGTTTTTATTTCCATAAAGCAGGATCGCAAGGCGGTTTGCTCACTTTTCCAAAGAGAAGGAATCCAGGTGATCGGGGCGACTTCTTCCGGGGAATTTGTAGAACGGCACGAAAGCAAAGAGGGCATTGTGGCCATGCTCCTGGATCTGGACCCGTCATCCTACCGAATAATCCTCCGGGAAATCGGGAACGGCATCTTAAAGGAAGCCGCGGAAGATCTTCTCGGACAGGCGCAGGAGGCATTTGCCAAGCCCTCTTTTATCCTGCTCAGTACCTTTCACAACGAAAAAGGCGTTACCATAGACGGGGAAAGCCTTATCCAGCATATAACGGAAGTAGCCGGTCCGGAAGTCAACCTTTTCGGGGGCATGGCCGGAGATGACATTTCCTTCACGGGAACCTTTGTCTTTACAGACTCCCGGGTGACCGATTACGGAATAGTGGCCCTGGTCCTGGATGAGGAAAAAGTACGCCTGCGGGGGGTAGCGCTATCGGGTTGGAAGCCCATTGGCATCTCCAGGACCATCACAAAAGCTGATGGAAATATGGTGTATACCATCGATGATCAGCCGGCCCTTGAAACATACCTTCGCGTCCTGGGCATCGACCCTGCTTCGATTCAAAACCGGGTTAATTTCTTCAGTTCAGAAGCGATCCATTATCCGATACAAATCGCCCGGGAAGGCAGGCAACCTTTGATGTGCAACCCCATTGGCTACGACGACGAAAAAGGGGCCATTATATTCGAATCCGAAATACCCCAGGGTACAGACTTTCGTTTTTCCACCCCCCCGGATTTTGATATTGTGGAAACCGTTTTGGAAAAGGCGGAGGAGCTGAAAGAAAAAACCGGCTCAGCGGGCGATGCCCTGCTGATATTTTCCTGCGCCGGACGGTTGAGTGCACTCGGGCCCATGGCTCAGCAGGAGAATGACGGACTACATGAAATCTGGGAGGTTCCCATGGCTGGTTTTTACACCTATGGGGAATTCGGGAAGGCCGTGAACGGAAAACACGAATTTCATTCCACAACCAATAGCTGGGTCGTACTGGAAGAAGTGGTGGACTAGACATTAAGAGCAAAAGAATTAAGAACCAACTTTTTGAACGTATTGAACAGGGAAGGCCAAAAGTTTACGGAAAGCGCGGGGAGGTATCCATATTTTGTTCCTGGAAGCCTCTCCGGTTGCCGGATGATCCCTGAGCAGATTCTTGGAAAAATGCCCGAACTCTAACACTGTCGATTTAAAATGAACGCGAAAACAATTACGGCAAAAACCCCGGAAGCACTTCAGGCGGAACTGGAAGCGGCAGCCGCCGAAGGTTTCAACCCCACACTCGGGGTGGTTTTTGCACCTTCAGGCTTCGAAACCCTACCCCTTGCGGAGGTACTCGATTCCCATGGCATCGCCATTTTCGGGGCCCAAACACCGGATAAGTTTACCGACCGGGGGATGGAAAATGAGCTCGCAACCCTGCTTCTCACTGATCTCGATCCGGCGTATTTCCGGATTGTGTTGAAATCCCTGCCCCCAGAGGACTTCAAAGGGGGGGTTGCGGTCGCTGCGGAGGTTGCCCGGATGGGTAAGGCGTGGTTCACCCGGCCTGCCTTTATCCTTTCCGTCTCGGATTTTTCCGTGCCGGGCGAGGCGCTTGCGGAAGGTGTTTTGGAAGGCGCCGGGCCAGGAACACCGGTTATGGGGGGCTTCAGCGGGGGACAACCCTATTCACATGACCATGTAGTTTTTACCAATAAGAAACAAAGCCGGCAAGGGCTTGTTTGCCTTATCCTCGATCAGGACCATGTGGAGGTACAAGGTCTTGCAGTTTCCGGTTGGAAACCGGCCGGCGCCCTGAAAACAGTCACTAAAAGCCAGGGGAACTGGGTTTATACCATCGACGGCGAACCGGCATTAAATGTCCTTTTGCGATTCACAGGTGCCGAGGTTGATTTGGATGACGGCGAAGATCTCCTGCGGCAAATCGGAAATTCACATCCCCTGCAGGTCATGAACAGCGAAGGGAGCCCCGTTATGAAGCCCCCCCTGATGTTCAACCGGGAAACAGGTGCCGTTATGTGCGGGGGCCATATCCCGCAAGGCGCCAAAATCCGTTTTTCACTGCCCCCTGATTTTGATATCGTGGAAACCGTGATCGAAAGCGCGAGGGAGGTTAAAGAACGCGCTATGCCCGAGGCGGACGCTCTACTGGTGTTTTCCTGCATCGGTCGGCAGGTTACCCTCGGCCCTCTGATCGATGAAGAGATCAATGGGCTGAACGACGTTTGGAAAGTGCCGATGACCGGGTATTTTAGCCTGGGGGAATTCGGTGCCACAGAAGGGGGTAAGCCCACCTTCCACGGTACCACCTGCAGCTGGGTGGCCCTGAAAGAAAAATGAACACTTGAAAAAGAATTGAGCATGAAAGCTAAATCCATAAAAGCGATGTCGCCACAGGAACTTCAAGTGGCACTGCAAGAAAGTATGCAGGATGGGTTCTCCCCTACCCTGGCCTTTGTCTTTGTTTCGGTACGCCAGGATCGGAAAGCGATCCGCACCCTGTTTGCAGAAGCAAACATTGCAGTATTCGGGGCGACCACCAACGGGGAGTTTACCGATGAAGAGCCCGAAAAAGGTTCTGCCGCTGTCCTGCTTTTGGAACTCAACAGGGATTTCTTTGAAATCTACACTGCAGATTTCGATCAGGACAATTATCGAAAAATCGCCAAAAATCTGGCGGAAAAAGGCAAGGCGAAATTTCCGGAAGTCGGGTTCCTGCTGGCTACCAGCCACGCCGCTACGGAT